>CALPOS020000085.1 GCA_943325255.2 Sphingobacterium thalpophilum | reverse complement strand
GTTTTAAACAAATCCATACGTTCTTTTGAAGTACGTCTTTTATAATTTTCAAATTCAGCAAAAAGTCTAAGAAACTTGTCTTTTTCGTTGGCTAAATCTTCTTCTAATTTTTGTTCTGGAGTTAAATTTTCCGAGGATTCAATGCCTGCTTCATGATTTTCGGTAGCAACTTGACCAACCAATTCTTCTTGTTCGTTGTTCTCAGTGTTCATTTTACTTTTATGTTTAAAAATATTTTTTATCATTTTTTTTTCGCTGAATTGCAAAAGTATTGCCATTTGTGGAATAATGTCAAATTGTCATTGTTTTTTTTAGTTACTGTGGAATTGTTTAATCGTTTAATGGTGTAACTGTTGAATCGTTGATTTGTTTAAAGGTGGAATCGTTGATTTGCGGAACTGTTTAAAGGGTTTGCCGTCTGATTGATAAATCGATTTAAATCGTTTTTTCTTTTTGCTAATATCATAGAACTTTTGCATTATCATTCGATTTGGCATATGTAGTAAAAATTAGAATCAAGAAAAAAACTAATAAAATTTCTACTACTCTGCGATTAAACGATTTAACAATTCAACTTTTGTTAATCGAAAGCATTTTTGGAATTCAAGTGCCCTAGCCCCGATGGCAGTGGATATCCTTTTTTGCCGGTGTTCGGCGAAAAAGATAGAAACGTACAGCGGGAAGAGCTTCTAAAAAGTTAAAATAGAAAATTTAATAGAATTTTAAGACGAAATCGATTTCGATTTGATTACGTTTGCATCCGTTCAATCCTAAAAATTGTATGGAAAGAATCTTGAGGTTAGCGTTAAGCTTCTAAAATATTATTAATTCACCCAGATTATAAAAAAAAAGCTCCGTTAAAAAAACGGAGCTTTTTTTATGGAAAAATTTCTTGCAATGCCTTTTCAACCGTGGGAAACTGAAACCGAAATCCAGCATCAATTGCTTTTTGAGCACTAATTTTTTTGTTGTTGAAGAGCAGTTCATGCATGTTGCCCAATATGAACTTCATGACAAACTTAGGAATGGCGGGCAACCATAAAGGGCGATGTAATTGCTGGGCTAAACTTCGCGTTAATTCACTATTTGACACTGGAAAAGGTGCTACGGCATTGTACGTACCTTCCCATGAATTTTGCACCGAAAAAAGGTACATCGCCGCCAAATCTTGAACATGAATCCAGGATGAAATTTGATTGCCATCGCCAAAGTTTGAACCCAGTCCAAATCGAATCGGCTTGATCATCTCTTGCAAAGCACCGCCATTTTTGGCAAAGACGACGCCAGTTCTGAGTTTACACACTTTGATATTTAATAACTTAAACTTGTCGACACTTTCCTCCCATTTCACCACGACATTTGACAAGAAATTATCATCTAATTCGGTCGAATTCTCACTATAAATTGTAGTAGAACTGTCGGGATAGATTGCAGTTCCGGAAGCGGAAACAATTTGCTTGATTTGATTGGGATTTTCTTTGATGGCTTTAAAAAGTGTATTCGTAGCCAGAATTCTACTTTCTAAAATTTCTGTCTTGTATGCATCTGTCCATCGTTTTGCGATACTCGCGCCGGCAAGATGAATGACTGCATCAACGCCCATCAGCGCATTTTCATCGATCATTCCTTGGGCTGGATTCCAATAGAATCGATGGTAATTAAGCTGGCTTTTGATCTTACTTTTGGAAGTGGTCAGGTAATGTACCGCGATTCCGTTTTGAAGAAACAATGCTACTAACTCCGTTCCGATAAGACCAGTGGCACCTGTAATGAGGATTTTCATTTTTTTATTCAAAGTTAGTCAATGAACACGGAAACGGATGGCTAATTAGGTTCAATTTAACGACTGTTGAAAAACTATGGCTTGACTTTTAGGGTCCACTCAAAATCCATTTCGGCAACCACTTCCCCTTTTTCGTTCGTGCCGATTGATTTCAACCAAACCGTTTTTCCCTCTCCAGTGGTGATGGTTTCGTGTAGTGCCGTTTCTATGCGCGCGCCGTCGGTGCAGATAAAATGAATTCTCCCGGTTGCCTTTTTCGTAAAAACACATTTGTTGCTGGCCACCAACATCGAGATCCGGTGTCGACTACTTCGAATACTTTGCATCACCAAAGCGCCAGTAGAAAGCTCCGCTGCCATAGCTTGAACCGCAAAATAGAGCGAATGAAACGGATTCTGATTAAACCAACGATGCTTTACCGTTGTGCTACAATGATGTAAATCAATGGATTTTAGTCGAACGCCACACCAAAAAGCAGCAGGTAATTTAAAAAACAAAAAAAGATTGATCTTAAAGGTTGAAGTCCGCATATTTGTTGATTTAGGAGCTAAATATAGGAATTAAAAAGGTTAAAATCTAGCGGGATCAAATGTTAATATATTGTTAATGTATGGTACTATGCAAAACAAGATACTGTTTTTTAAACATATATTTGCGTAAGAAATTACTATATACTTTTAATCATGGAAACAAATTCAAAAAACAGTACCGCAGCATTAATCAACTTAAGCACGCTGACACAGTACTTCATCCCATTCGGAAATTTTTTATTTCCTATTATCATTTGGAGTACGACTCGAGATAAATCAGAATACGTTAACGAGCAAGGAAAGCAAACCATCAATTTTCAGTTGAGTTTATTCCTTTATACGTTTGTTCTTGCGTTAATTGCGATTCCAATTGTGCTGGTTAATTTCTTTAATAATGTAAGTTTTAATGCCATCATCAATAACGACAATTTGTTTTTAGAAAATTTCGACTTTAGTAATATGACAGGTGTCATCACCATCGCCATATCAGCCATCGCGCTTTTTATTTTTATGAAAATCGCCGAATTTTTTCTAATCATTTATGCCTCTGTGAAAACATCAAACGGAGACAACTTTAAATATCCATTAACCATCCCTTTTATCAAGTAGTTTCAATCATCAAATCATTAATTAATCAATCATTACCCGAGGCATTTGATATTAAGAGGAGAATGTCCAGTGGACATTCGGTAAAATCTAAGTCAAAGCGTAGCGGAAAAAATCAAAAAACGAAATCATGTTAAAAATCATCACAACGCTAACCTTATTCTTAATCGGAATACTAGCAAAAGGACAAGAAGTAGAAATGAGAACAGTATCATCATTTTCAAAAATTAAAGTGCAACACGGCATCGAATTGGTCTACACCGAAAGCGCAACAACTTCTATTCGAATTGAAGCACCAAGTCAATCGAATATGAACAACATTATAACGAAAGTCTCTGGAAAGACATTGACCATTGACGTTCTAAACGCCACGGAATTCAATCAAAATGATACCAACATTAAGATTTTTGTTGCGACCAATAATCTGGTCGAATTAGAAGCCAATACAAAAGCAAGCATTACGATCGACGAAGCCTTGGTTGCGGAAAAGTTGAACATCAAACTCAGTTCAGGAGCAAGTCTTACTGGCAAAATGAAAGTAAACGGAACCACGACGTTGCAAGCTTCAGAAAACACCTATTTTAATGGTAAAATAGAATCCATTTCAATCGCAGGCATCTTTACCCAGAATGCAAGAATCAACTTAACGGGAAAGGCACATCAAGCCGACTTCAAAACGTCAGACCATGTTTTACTCGTCGCTAGAAATTTCATTTCAAATACCATTGCAGTAAAAGCAGACGGCAATTCGAACGCATCCATCTACGCCAATTCCCATTTGGCGGTCGATGTGGCAGACGAAGCTAAGATCACCTATAGTGGTTTCCCCGATAATATCAACCTCAACGAAGAAGCGGTTGCCTTTCAAAAATACCGTTGTGATCAAGCGTTGACCTTAAATTAATGAGAATTATGGAATGCACACAAATTAATCTCCCAAATAAAAAAATAGAATCATGAATATTGAAAACACAAAAGCCCAGATGCGTAAAGGTGTTCTCGAATTTTGCATCTTATGCGTTCTGAAAGAAAAAGATGCCTACACTTCGGAAATACTAGACACCCTGAAAAACGCAAAATTACTTGTGGTAGAGGGAACGGTTTATCCGCTATTGACAAGGTTAAAAAACGACGGATTACTCAACTATCGCTGGGAAGAATCTACCTCCGGTCCACCACGAAAATATTACGGTTTGACCGAAATCGGAAAAACATTTTTAAATGAATTAAATAGCACCTGGACCGAATTGTCTGATGCGGTAAACATTATAACAACACAAAAATAATAGTCATGAATAAAACAGTAAACATAAATTTAGGCGGTATGTTTTTTCACATAGACGAAGATGCATATCAAAAACTGACACGCTATTTCGATGCGATAAAACGTTCGCTGTCCAATTCAAACGGGCAAGATGAAATCATCAAAGACATCGAAATGCGAATTGCAGAATTGGTAGCTGAAAAACACACCAATGAAAAGCAAGTTATCAATTTGAAAGAACTGGACGAAATCATTGCAGTGATGGGTCAACCTGAAGATTATCGCATTGATAATGAAGACGATGAACCTAAAAAAACCAATGATTTTAATTCATCAACAAGAGCAACCAAAAAGTTGTACCGTGACAAAGACACTGGAATGATTGGTGGTGTTGCCGCCGGATTAGGTCACTACTTTGGAATCGATGCGGTGTGGTTGCGTTTACTCTTAGTCGTATTAGTTTTTGCTGGATTTGGCTCAGGAATCATTGCGTATATTGTGCTGTGGATTGTCATGCCTGAAGCCATTACTACATCGGAAAAATTAGAGATGAAAGGGGAGCCTATCACCATTTCTAACATCGAGAAAAAAGTAAAGGAAGAATTTGACACCGTTTCAGAAAAATTCAAAAACGCCAACTACGACAAAATGGGCAACCAAGTCAAAACAGGTGTGGAAAGATTTACAGGCGGATTAGGCGAAGTATTGATGTCAATTCTTAGAGTATTCGCAAAAGTTTTGGGTGTGATCTTGATTATTTCAAGTTTGGCAACACTAGTGGTTTTATTTATTGGTGTATTTACACTTGGTTCTACAGCCTTTATCGATTTTCCTTGGCAAAGTTTCTTTGAAGCTGGGAATATTTCAGAATATCCACTGTGGGTTTTTGGTTTGTTGATGTTTGGAGCCATTGGAATTCCTTTCTTTTTCTTAATGCTTTTGGGCTTCAAATTATTGTCGCCAAATATGAAGTCAATCGGGTATATTGCTAAATACACACTACTTGCATTGTGGTTAATCTCTATTGGAATCCTAATTTCAGTAGGCGTTCGTCAAGCGACAGAATTTGCAGTGGACGGTAGATTTCTACAAAAAGAAATACTGCCACTTAAAGCGACGGATACCTTGTACGTTAAATTTCAATTCAATGAATTTTATGCGAACGGCATTGACGACAATAATAATTTTATCGTGACCGAAGATGCCAACAACGCAAAAGTAATCTACTCAAACGATGTACGGATGTATGTGGTTAAAACAGACGAGAAAGTCCCTTACATCCAAATTGAACGAAAAGCAAAAGGAAGATCTTTATCTGCCGCGAAGAAAACAGCAGAAAAAATCAAATACGGGTACAAATTAGAAGGAAATCACTTGATCCTAGACAACTACTTATTGTCAGATTTCAAAAATAAATACCGCGATCAAGAAGTAGAAGTGTACTTGTATTTGCCAATGGGTATGTTACTAAAACCGGATAGCAGCATCCAAGATTACGACGATTCTGATGACTCGTACTTCAATTTGCATTTTAGTTCTGACCAATATGTTTATAAAGTCGACAGCACTAAAGTAAAATGTATGAACTGCCCGCCAGAAGAAAACGAATGGAATGACGTGGAAGGAGCAGAAAACTTTGAAGGCACCATCGACATTAAAGGTCCTGAAACGCCTGAAGATTCTACAGGAACAAGCGTTACACTGAATGAAAACGGAATTTTGATTAAGAAAAGCAGCAATCAAAGCGAAAGCAAAAAAATCAAAAGTGTCAAAATAAATGAAGACGGCATCACTATAAAAACCAAATAGTCATGTGGAATGCTAAACTTGTATACAGAAGATTATTTGGTCTTGCACTAGCGGCATCTCTTATCATATCTTGCCAATTCAACGGAATTACCGGAAGTGGTAATGTCACTACAGAAAAGCGAAATATTGAAGGAAATTTCACTTCAATTACAGCTGGAAAAGGACTTGACATTGTTTTAGAGCAATCGCAAGAAACAGAAGTAACCGTAATCGCTGACGATAATTTGCAAAAACATATCACAACAAAAGTATTGGATGGTGTTCTTGTGATTAGCTCTGACTACAACAGCTATAGAAATGTGAGGATGAAAAAAGTCGTTGTAAAAATGCCAAAGGTCGACGCGATCAAAATCAGCAGCGGTGCCCATTTCGAATCTCGAAATACCATCAGAAGTCAAAACCTGACCCTCGAAGCTAGCAGCGGAGCAACGTTGAATATCAATGTCGACGCTGAAAAGACGAACTGTGAGGCCTCAAGCGGCGGCAACATGACTATCATAGGGAAGTCAACCAATTTGGAAACGGCGTCTTCCAGTGGAAGTAGTTTGAATGCAGAAAAACTAATGGCAAACAACGTCATTGCAAGTGCATCAAGTGGTAGCAATAACCATGTTTATCCGCTAGTAAGCCTAAATGCAAACGCGTCTAGTGGCGGTTCAATCAACTATCATCACGTTCCGAAAAATTTGAACAAAAAGTCGAGTTCAGGTGGAAACGTCAATAGTCAATAATCAAAATCAACTTAACCTTCAAAATCATCCATTTATTGGGTGATTTTTTTTTGATATATTGGGAAGCAAAACAGTCAAAAAATATTTCATAAATTAGCCCGCTAGCACGAAGACAAACTTAAACAAGAAATCACCATTTATCCATTTAAATTTGAATAAAATCGTCAAATTTTTCAATCGACATCCCATCGCCTACTTCGTGAGATATGCTTTGGTTTCCGAGAATGTGAAGGAAAATAACATCGGAGATTTGGGATGCTTTAATGATTTCAACACCCTTGCTTCCATCCCTAAATTGTATTTCGAAACCAACGAAAAGATGGCGATCGACCCATCACTCGACGAATATGAGAAAGCACTTCAAATCGGGAAATTCCTTCGTCTTAATATGAAAGGAGGAACTGGACTCGGATTGTCTTCGGAAAAAACATTAGAAATAATGTTGGCAAACAAAGGTGGCGTCTGTTCCGACTTTTCTCAGATTTTTAATATTTTCTGTCTTATCAACGGAATCAAAGTAAAGGAATGGGGTTGCATCGACCGAGTTTATAAAACCGAGTTTGGACATTCCTTTAATGAGATTTATAGCAGCGGCAAACAAAAATGGATTGCAATCGATATTCATAAAGGAATCGTATTTACCAAAGAGGCAGGATTACCGCTTTCTGCTATCGAGTTATTCTCCGAATTGCGAAAAGGCAATCACGTCGATTTTACGCACTATACTGAATACATTTCACGTGATCACCATCGAACGCCCAATGTGTTTTCGGCAACAACGATTCCATTCATCATTAGCAATAACAGAAATGATGTAACGGATTATTATTTTGAAAAGTACCAAAATTCAATTTCGCCAATCTTAATCAATAGCCTGATTTTACTACTCCGAAAAAATCATAAATTTATATTTGTAATGGATGATTATAAAGCAAAATTGTTTCCCAAATGGATGCAGTAATAGTTGCAGTTCAATTTCTTGTCTATATCAATGAAACAAAAAATGGTGCATTTCAAATTTCTTTTATGTAACAGTTCATGCAAAAACGGACTAATGTCAAAATTCTAATCCTAAAACCGACCCAACTATGGAATTAATTATCAAAAACTTAGAGAAAAAATATACCAATGGCGTACATGCCCTCAACAATGTTTCCCTGACGATTAGCACGGGAATGTTTGGATTACTGGGTCCAAACGGAGCAGGAAAATCATCGCTCATGCGAACATTAGCAACACTTCAAGATGTCGACAGCGGTTCGGTCACTTTGGGCGAGATTGACGTCTTAAACGACAAAGAAGCCGTGCGCAAAGTTTTGGGTTATCTACCGCAGGAATTTGGCGTGTATCCGAGAACTTCTGCGATTGACTTACTCGATTACTTAGCATTATTAAAAGGCTTTGAAAGCGCAGCAGACAGAAAACAAATTGTTGAACAATTGCTACTCAAAGTAAATCTGTGGGAACACCGAAAAAAAGCAGTCGCTAGTTATAGCGGTGGAATGAAACAACGTTT
>CALPOS020000084.1 GCA_943325255.2 Sphingobacterium thalpophilum | reverse complement strand
GGTAATTTTACTTTTGGTTTTTTGATACCAATATTCTAAAGATTCCCGCAAATCAGCTAAAGGAAAATTGGTACTAAATGGCATAATTCGAGATCGAATTTCATCAATTGCCGAATGTAAAGAAACCGCCAACTTGAATTTCACCTCATCATCAGCCAACTTCTTAATCATCTTGGGAACACCGGAAGTAGAAACCGTAATTCTTTTGGGCGACATCCCTAATCCTTCTTCCGAAGTAATCATTTCGATGGCTTTGAGCACATTGTTGTAATTCATCAATGGTTCGCCCATTCCCATAAAAACGATATTCGATAAAGGATGATTGTAATATAAACGACTTTCTTTGTCGATTGCAATGACTTGATCGTAAATTTCAGCCGGCTCTAAATTCCGCATTCTTTTTAATCGCGCTGTGGCGCAAAAATTACAATCCAAACTGCAACCCACTTGACTCGAAACACAGGCTGTAGTTCTGGTGTTGGTTGGAATTAGAACCGACTCAACCACCAAACCATCGTGCAAACGAACCGCATTTTTTACCGTGCCGTCTTCACTTCGTTGCATTTGATCCACTTTGATATGATTGATGACAAAATGTTCTTCGAGCATCGTTCTGGTTGCCTTTGACACATTGGTCATATCTTCAAATCGATGCGCGCCCTTGCTCCACAACCATTCGTAGACTTGATTGCCACGAAAAGATTGATCTCCGTTCGAAACAAAAAAGTCCCGTAATTGTTCTTTTGATAAAGCGCGAATGTCTTTTTTCTCGATTTGCATGGCGCAAATTTAACGACTATTTGTCGATTTATTCCATCTGTTGGCATAAATGCTCATGCGTGGTTTTGATATTTTGATAACTTTGTCAAAAATCCCTAGCATGCACTTTATTTCCGAAGAGTTAGAAGACTACATCGAGCGCCATTCTGAAAAAGAACCAGAATTGTTGGCGGCTTTGAATAAAGAAACGTATCAAAAAGTGCTTTTACCACGAATGTTGAGCGGTCATTTTCAAGGAAGAGTATTAAGTATGCTTTCAAAGTTAATTCGACCCACAAACATTCTAGAAATCGGCACCTACACAGGCTATTCCGCATTATGTTTGTGCGAAGGCATGCAAGATGATGGCGCATTGCACACCATCGATATTAAAGAAGAATTGGTTGACTTTCAGCGAAAATACTTCGATAAATCGCCTTGGGGAAACCAAATTACCCAACATCTGGGAGAAGCCCTTACGATTATACCAACTTTGGATTTAAAATTCGATTTGGTATTTATTGACGCGGATAAAGAAAACTACCTTCACTATTATGAGTTGATTGTCCCAAAAATGAATCGAGGTGGCATCATCTTGTCGGACAATGTACTGTGGAGTGGTAAAGTAGTAGAACCTTTGGAGCCAAACGATGTTAGCACAAATGTACTGGTAGAATATAATGCGCATTTAAAAAATGACCCTCGTGTTGAAACAGTTTTACTTCCGATAAGAGATGGATTGACCGTAAGTCGCGTGCTTTAGCAAAAACTACGAAACGATATCTGCATTAACAATAACTTCAATTACATCATTGACCACTTTCGCGCTGGCTTCGGAACGACCGGCATGAATGAAATCTTTGATTGATAGTTGAATGAGGTGTTTATAAACCAAATTTGAAAAAGGATTGTTCGCTTCATCTGCGAAGGTGATTCTTTTCATTTCTTCTATTACGGCGATATAGGATTGACCCACTTTCATTTTATCCGTTTCCGCCAAAAGTTGGCGAAGTAATGCAACTAATTGAATTGGTTTTTCAGTTTTCATTTTCTCGATTTACTGCAAACGTATGAAAAAAGACTGAAATCAATTAAAAAATAAAATCAACTAACATACCGCAGTGGTAGAAGCAACATTAACCTAATCTTGCGGAAAATATTTTGGTTGTAAAAATTGATATGCTTTTTGGAGCAGTAAGGCGTAAAAAGTTCCAAATGCGAACCCTGCTAGAATGTCTAGCGGGAAATGTACTCCCAAATAAATTCTACTGTAGGCAAAAACTAATGGAAATAAAAAAAACAAAAACGGATATTTGAAGTGCTTTTTAAATAGGAGAAAAACAAATGTTGTACAAGCCATAGAACTCGAAGCATGAGCAGAGAAAAAACCAAAAGTGCTACTGTCTTTAACTATCCGGATAAAACTCTTGATTTCAGGGTCGTTACAAGGTCTTAGTCGCTGGAAAGTTGTTTTGAAAAGATTGGCAGTTTGATCTGAAAAGAGAATTAATACAGCGATAAATAATAGCAAAATCCCCAATTGTTTCCAGCCTATTTTTTTTTGTAAAATAAAGAAAACAATCAAAAAAAGCGGTGTCCAGTAAATTTGTTTGGTAATCAAAAGCCAAAGTCCATCGTAGTGCGCTGATCCCAATCCGTTAAGGAAAACGAAAAGTTGTTTGTCGACAGCAATAAGTTTATCTAGCATTTATTTCTGACGCTTTACGGGTCCTTCAATGAGTTCAATATCTTCTGAAGTTTCGACCTGTGGCGATTCTTCTAACAGTTTCGTCTTTGCTTTATTGATTTCATCGGTAATATTCTGAGATAGACCCGAAAAATTACCGTGCATTTCCTGAAAAGTTTTGTCTAGCCCGTTACTTTCAGCGCTTTTCTGAATTTCACTCTTGATATCATTTGTGGCATTCTTTAGTTGCGCCATAATTTTACCCATAGTTCTTGCTATTTCAGGTATTTTCTCTGCCCCAAAAAGCATCAGCATGATAAAAAGAATCAACACTAATTCGCCACCGCCAATCCCAAACATATCGTATTTTTTTTGCAAAGTTAATAAGTAAAACAAAAGCAACTCGAACTATTGTCAAAAAATGTTCCTAATCGAATTTTGATTTGACTTCCTGTTTTGGCCAAGTATTGTTAGTCATATCAATGTCTGCCGTTTCCAATTTAGGATCGACCACAATTTTAGTAATCGCTTTTTTTGTAGCAAAAGTTCTAGAGACTTCATTGTCATTCATTCTCCAAATTTGAGCTGGGAATTTATAGTTTTCAACTGTTCCGTCTTCGAAAGTAATTTCAACAATAATCGGCATTACCAATCCGCCTGGTTTGTCAAAGGTTACTTGAAAGAAATACTTCGGACTATTCAATTTAGCTTGTTCTTCCTTGGTGAAAGTAGCTTGAACATACTCATCTAAACTTTTTATTTCTTTAATTTCAAATGGTTTGTTCATTTCTGGTTTGTAATCTTCACTGCCTTCCGCAATCATATACACCATTGGCCCATCCACGCCAGAACGTCTTCTTTTTCTTTTTGCTAAGAAATCCGCAACCTCTTTAGAAGGCGTATTTGAGACGTAATACTTTTTGACTTCTTTGATTCCGATATCATTAAAATCTGTAGTATAAAACCAACCTCTGAAGAACCAATCTAAGTCGACGGCCGAAGCATCTTCCATCGTTCTAAAGAAATCTTCCGGCGTGGGATGCTTGAATTTCCATCGATTTGCATAAGTCTTAAATGCATAATCAAATAAGTCGTGTCCCATAATCGTTTCACGCAGTATATTCAATCCAACCGCAGGCTTCCCGTAGGCATTGTTCCCAAATTGCTTGATGCTTTCCGAATTGGTCATAATGGGATCGATCTTAGACTGATCACCGCTCATATAAGGAACAATAGTTTTCGCCGGACCTCGATCTGCTGGGAAATTAGGATCAAATGTAATCTCCGCCAAATATTCCATAAAAGTATTCAATCCTTCATCCATCCACGTCCATTGACGCTCATCGGAGTTCACAATCATCGGGAAAAAGTTGTGTCCCACTTCATGAATAATCACGCCTAACATGCCGTATTTAAGTCGGTCAGTGTATTTACCATCAGCATCGGGTCGGCCGAAATTCCAGCAAATCATAGGATATTCCATTCCTTGATCGCGCGCACTCACCGATACCGCTTTTGGATAAGGGTAATCAAAAGTATAGCTCGAATAACTTTTTAATGTGTGGGCAACTGCTCTCGTAGAATATTCTTCCCAAAGCGGATTGCCTTCTTTTGGATAAATTGAAACTGCCATGACATTTCTTTCTCCAAACTTCACCGCCATAGCATCCAAAATGAATTTTCTAGACGTAGAGATTCCAAAATCACGCACATTTTCCGCCTTAAATTTCCATGTTTTTTTCTGCGTTGAAAATCCTTTTTCTGCAGCCATCGCTTCTGCTTGTGTGACAACAATTACCGGTTTGTCATAGCTCTTTTCTGCTAATGCGTATCGTTTTATTTGTTCTGCTGTAAAAACTTCGGCTCTATTTTGCAAGACACCGGTCGCTTCCATAATATGATCTGCTGGAACCGTAATATTCACTTCAAAATTCCCGAAAGGCAAAGCAAATTCGCCACTTCCCCAGAATTGCATATTTTGCCATCCTTCCACATCATTATATACTGCCATTCGCGGATAAAATTGCGCCAACACATAAAGATTATTTCCATCGTCAAAGTGCTCATAACCAGAGCGACCTCCATCGAGCATATAATTGTTGATGATGTAATTCCATTTGATATTCAAAACTATTTTCTCACCGTGAGCTAAAGGTTTTGCTAAATTGATACGCATCATCGTCTCATTGATCGTGTACGGCATCAGATTTCCTTTGCCATCTTTAACATAATCTATCTTAAAACCACCATCGTATTTTTCTTCTAAGTATTTTCTAGAAAATGCCTGCGTGCTCATCGCCGGATCAGTCGTATTACTATCAACTAAAGGTGTTTTGGAAGTTCTAGCTGCAATGTTTTGATCCAACTGCATCCACAAATAATCAAGTGATTCTTGTGCATTATTCGTATAAGTGACCGTTTCAACCCCGTAAAGTCTGGTGTTTTTGTCATCCAATTCTATATCAATTTTATAATCGGCTTGCTGTTGGTAATAATCCGGTCCTGGAGCACCTGACGCGGTTCTATACGTATTAGGGGTTGCCAACAAATCATACATTTGTCTGAATTTGTTTTCGTCAACATGCCCTTTTTGTTTTGGTTTTGCTAGTTCTTGAGCATTCAGAAAACTAAAAATTGACATTGTCAACAAACCAATAAGAATCCTTTTTTTCATAATAATAATTTTGAAGCTCTAAAAATAAAGGTTTTTTTTCGAGCGCTTTCGATTCAAGTCTATTTTAACACCCCGTTAGAATTATCCGCGGTCAATAATAAACTTTGTTTTTTTCCATTGAAGTTCGTTTGAATGATATTTTGCTGATCTGAATAAACCTCCATTAAAGATGTGTTTTCGACGGAAAGTGATTTAATGCTGGAAATTTCATTGATTTTGTAATACCCAACAACTACGTTACTTTCCATTTCTTTGCTTATGAAAACGATACTTTTTGGAACGCCATTTACTTTAATCTTGAAATGCTCCAAAAGATATTGATTCATTTTTAGCCTATCATCTGGTGTTTCAGAATCCTCACCAATATGCGTTTTTACTTTAAAGCGTTGCTCCAACGCGGCGTTTAGATCATCAACAAAAATTCTGGATGTAATCTCAATTCGCTTCTTTTCAGGAACAAAGTTAACTTGATAAATCGCGATATAAAACTTGTGAATGGTGAAAGAACTAAGCGCAATAAATAATAAAAAATAGACAATACCGATTTTTTTCATATTTCAAAAATAGTGATTTCTATGGTATTGAAATGGTTTCCTTATAACTCAATGCTAGCTTGCTCATGAGGAACTTTGTAAGTGTTTTGTTCTTTGCTTTCACGGCGCGAACAAAATCGTTGTCCTCAATTAAGAAATAATGAAAGCCTTTGATATATTCTTGTGGTATCTTAAGAGAATTCGTATAAAATTTTTCTTCAAACCATCCATCTAGTCGTAATAACAATCGCTCTTTTTTTTCTGCGACTACTTCCTTTTTAAGCATGGTTGTTCTGCCAGAAATGGCATTTAGAATTGGGTTCAGCGGAACTAATCCTCCGCCGGTTGTGGCTTCATGAACTCTTCGTTCAGCTGGCGTGTATTTTTTTTGACCTTTGGGAATGACTCCCAGATTTTCAGCGGTGATAGAAGAATTATCATTGACTTTCACTTCTTTTAATGGAATGATACTAGCGCTCATCTTGACAATAACAAAGGCCTCTGTTAAGTCTTCAGCGTCAATCACTTTTCGCTTTGTTTCTAGATTTACTGAGGAAAAAACCAAGGCGTCACCAATATTTACTGGAATGGCAAACGCTCCTTCTTGATTCGTCGACACTGACTTATTTGATGCAACATTAGTGACATTAACATTTTCGATGAAATTGCCCTCCACCATTACTCTTCCCGACAGTAATTTCTGTGAGACCACTATCTGAATACTTAAAGAGAAAAAGAAGATGAAAAGGGTTCGCAATGTCTATGAATCTTGATTTTATTTTTTTTCTACAGCTGTTAATTTCTTAAAATCAATATTTTCCTCAATCAGAAAATCCATCAACTCAAACTCAGATTTAGATTTCATGACTTTAGCCACTCTTGAATCGTTCTCGCAGTACAGCAAAAAAAGTTTAATTTCATCATCTTGAAGTTTCAACGTACTGTTAAAAAAAGAGTACTTTATTTTCTTCATGACTAATTCAGTAAATGTGGTGGTGGAAGTTAAATCATTCTTGTTTGGATTGTTTTTTCGGAGCAATTTCATGACGTCTTTGTACATTCGAACGAAATCCATTCCGTTTTCTGTCACATTCGTTGGCATCACTGTGTTTTTTGGAGAAGATTGTGCGTCATCAACATACTTCTTATCAATAATGTCTTGTTTGCTTCCCGTGATGGGTTTAAGATTCCTATTCGATTCAATAACCACCTCCGTCAATTGATTGGTGAATGTTTGTAACCTTATTTTGATTTCAGCAGCTTTGATTTCGTCTGCAGAAAGCACTATTCGTTTTGATCTAAATAACAAGCTTGAAAATACTAATGTATCATTCTCTCGCGCTTTGATATCGAAATATCCGTTTTTTTTCAACACTGCTCCTACCTTGGCACTAATATTAAAAACCACCACATCCTCAACGGGAATAGAATCATTCATTGCTTGCCCATGCACAATTTTTCTCGAATTTTCTTGGGCATAAACTATAGTGCTGAACAAAATCAAGGCTAAGATTCCGAAAGTCTTTTTCATAATGAAGAAATTTAAATTAGAATTTCACAAGGTTGAAATCAAAAAATGACGATTGAAATTCAATTTTCAACTACTAACAAAGCTAGTGATTTATCACCTCTTTATCCGCAAATTCTTCTATTTATTCCGCCCAATTTGGTAATGCAGTTCAATGTCAACAAAAATAATTGGTTGTAATCCTAATTGTTTGCCAACAAAACGGTAAGTCTGTGTTAAATTTAAAAACCGACACCCTCTTTTCAAAAGGAAAAGGTTTTTATCTTTAACCCATTAATGACCCAATTATGAAAAATCTAATTATTGCAAGCACATCGACGCTTCATGGTGGTGGATATTTGGAATACATCCTACCCACGTTGAAAACGCACTTTGAAAACTGTAAGTCTATCCTATTTATTCCCTACGCGAGGCCTAGCGGCATTTCTCATGAAGACTATACTGCAAAGGTTCGAAGTGTATTCGCACAACTCGATATAGAAGTAAAAGGACTTCACGAATTTGAAGATCCGATTAAGGCGATTGAAGCTGCACAAGGAATATTTACTGGAGGTGGAAATACCTTTCTTTTGGTTTTTCAATTGTATAAGAACAAAGTAATGGATGTCTTATCTCAAACTTTAAAAAATGGCACTCCGTATCTAGGAACTAGTGCTGGCAGCAATATTACAGGATTATCGATGCAAACAACGAACGATATGCCCATCATTTATCCGCCAAGTTTTCAGACGTTGGGATTAATACCGTTTAATTTGAATCCACATTATTTGGATCCGGATTTGCAATCGAAGCACATGGGAGAAACGAGAGAAACACGCATTAAAGAATTTCATGCGTTTAATTCAGTCACTGTACTTGGACTAAGAGAAGGAAGTTGGTTAGAAGTTACCGGAGAACAAATAATCCTTAAAGGCGAATTGTCTGCGCGATTGTTTCAACAGAACAAAGATCCCGAGGAACTCGCAAGCAACAGAGATTTGAGTTTCTTAGCTCGGTTGTAAAAAAAACAGACATAAAAAAAGTCGCTCAAGGAGCGACTTTTTGCTATTTAAAAGAAAAATTATACTTCCAATACACTGTTTTCAGCACCTGC
>CALPOS020000083.1 GCA_943325255.2 Sphingobacterium thalpophilum | reverse complement strand
GCGCAATTCCAAGCGCGTTGATAATTTTCGAAAATAGGAAACCCGAATACGAGCCGAGGAATAGAGAAGGAGCGAAGTTACCACCATTTCCGCCACTTCCCAAGGTGATTCCAGTGGCAAAAACTTTGAGTAATAAGGACATTCCGATAAACAGAATGAGCGCCCAAGTATTGTTTCTGAATTCACTAAAAAGTGTATTTTCTAATAGTTGCTGTGGATTGTTTTCCGATAAAGTTCGAATGCTTTCGTAACCTTCGCCAAAAAGTGTGGGAAAAATAAAGATGATGACGGCTAGAATAGAAGTGCCAAATAAGGCTTTTTTATAAGGTTTGAATCTTAATCGAACAAAGAAATGTTCGACCCGTTGAAAGTTTCGCGAATAATAAATAGCTATCAATCCCGTGAAGATTCCTAACAATATATAATACGGAATATTATGATAATTGAAAGTCTGCTGTTGGTCGAACGACAATAAAATCGATTCGTCAAGTACTATTGCCGAAACCAAGGCGCCCGTTGCTGCAGAAATCATGATAGGCGTGAAAGCTGAAATGCTTACATCGACCAACAACACTTCGATAGCGAATAAAACTCCTGCGATTGGTGCATTAAAAGCGGCGGCAATTCCAGCAGCAACACCACAACCAATCAGTAGAGTCCGGTCTTTATAACTGAGTTTGTATCGTTGCGCATAGTTAGAACCAAAAGCGGCACCCGTAATTACAATGGGGCTTTCGAGTCCAGCGGAGCCGCCAAGTCCAACAGTTAGTGAGCTGGTTACAATCTGCGCATACATTTGTTTCCGTGGAATGATACTCGCTTTTTTGGCCACAGCGTACAGAATTTGCGAAGTGCCTTTTTCGATGGTGCCACCTAAAAGTTTTTTAACTACAAAAACGGTGAGAAGAATTCCAATGACTGGCAATACACTATTAATAAAACTTAACTTGAGTATCCCATTGATGGAGGTGGCCGAAGTAAAAACCCAATGCGCAAATGTCTTTAGGACAATTACCGCAAATGCTGCAGAAATACCCACCAATACACTTGATAAGAACAAGAACTGCTTGGTCGACAGTTTGGTTTGAGACCAAGCGATGATACTTTCAATTTTGCGAATCGCTTTTTTAAACATTTGTTTGGACGAAAACGCTAATTTACGACTAAAATGAATTTAAGAAATGTTTTTTAAGGCTTCTTTGTTGCTGAGTGGTTTTAAGTTGGCTTGTTTTACAAATTCTTTTACTTCGTTCGGAAAAAACTTGCCGTATTCTCGCAATGCCCAACCGATGGCTTTTTGAATAAAAAATTCTTTAGAATAGGCGTGTTTGATACATTCGCCTAAGAGAATTTCGGAATTTGTATTTTGCTTATAACTCAATTGAAAAAGAATGGCGGCGCGATTGAGCCACATATTGTTGGAGTTGGAAATTCGTTGAATGACTTTCTTTGTTTCATGTGGAAATTCAATTAAATATGCTCCTAAAATATATTTGGAAATGGTGTCGACAGAATCCCACCAAGAATTAGTAATAAGAATTTTTTCGATGAGTTGAATATCGTCGCGATGGTAGTTTTTCTTTAAGTTTTTGATGAGAATTTCGATACCACAATAATGCATTTCACGTTCTTTGAAAGCAAACAATTGCAGTGCGATTTCGCGAGAATTTTGTTTGACTTCATCCTGATGATCTTGCCAAATCGCTTTGAAAATTAATCGTCTTTGGTCGGTTTTGATGCCGTAGAAGGGAAAGTGATTCTTCATGTAGTTTTCCATGGGAATAGCGAGTTCTCGGGAACTGTTTTTTTGGAAAGCTGATTCTAATGCTTTGATAAAACTCATGTTAAAATCCTTTTGCAGTGTCGTCGCCCCGATGGTCTGCGCCGCCTTCAAGTTGTCCATTTGGCAATCGAAGTATCGCATCCACTTTGCCAACCACGGGCAATTCCTTTATTTTTGTTCCATAGCCTTTTGTATTGAGATTCGATAGCAAACTGTTAGAAAAACTATGGGGTTCAAACACAATTTCATCAGGCAACCATTGATGGTGAAAGCGCGGCATATCTACCGACATTTGCATTCCCATTCCAAATTCGTTGACGTTTAAGATGGTTTGTAATACTGCAGTAATGATGGTTGAGCCTCCAGGTGAACCTAATACCATCAGCAGTTTTCCTTTTTTCTCCACGATGGTCGGCGTCATCGAACTGAGCATTCGTTTTTCTGGAGCGATGCTATTGGCTTCTGCACCAATTAAACCGTACGAATTTGGTGTACCAGGTTTGGCGCTAAAGTCGTCCATTTGGTTGTTAAAAAAGAACCCCAACTCTTCAGAATACAGTTTAGATCCATACGCGCCATTGAGTGTTGTGGTTGCAGCAATCGCATTTCCTTCGGCATCAACGATCGAGTAATGTGTGGTTTCGTTGCTTTCAGAAATCGTGATGTTTCCATGGGTAACTTGGGCAGATGGCGTGGCTTTTTTCCAATCAAAATTTTTCATTCGTTGCTTGAGGTAGTTTTTCTTAAGTAACTGTTTTGTAGGAATTTTAATAAAATCAGGATCGCCAAAAAAAAAGTTCCTGTCGGCATACGCGCGTCGTTCTGCTTCGGTCAGTATTTGAATGTATTGCTCTGAATTATGTCCATAAGTTGCGACAGGATACGGTTCAATCATTTTCATAATTTGTCCTAATGTGATGCCTCCGCTGGAGGGTGGAGACATCGAAATAATCTTCAAATCTTTATAGGGAAAGGTGATCGGTTTTCGCCACTTAACTTCGTATTTTGCCAGATCTTCCTTGGAAAGAATACCACCGTTTTTTTGAATGAAATCGACCATTTTCTGAGCTGTTTCTCCTTTGTAAAATTCAGAAGAGCCATTTTTCAAAATGCGCTCTAAAGTAGCCGCCAAATTTAAATATTTGATCGTATCGCCGACTTTATAGGTTTTAGCATACATGGTTTCGCTGCCGCTAATTTCGTTGATTTCTTTTTGATTATTGCTGATTTGCTTCCACTGTTTTTCTGTAATGACCACGCCTTTTTTGGCTAATGCAATCACTGGAGCCATAATTGTTTTTAAGGGCAATTTTCCAAATTTCTGATGGACTGCAAATACGCCGGCAATAGTACCAGGGACGCCCACTGCCATAGCGCCATTTACACTCAATTTAGGAATTACTTCCTTATTTTTGTCGAGATACATGTCTTTGTTGGCTTTCAGCGGTGCTTTTTCCCGATAATCTAAAGCGCCAATTTCCCCATCAAATTTCCGATAGACCATAAATCCACCACCCGCAATATTTCCTGCGTACGGATAAGCCACTGCCAACGCCAATTCGGTCGCGACCATGGCGTCAAAAGCATTCCCGCCTTGTTGCATGATTTCAACGCCAATTTGAGAAGCTTCTTCACGTGCTGAAACCACCATGGCTTTAGACGTAATCAATCCAGTTTGACCGAGAACTACTACAGCATATTGAAATAGAAAGTAGGAGAGTACCAATCTTTTCATAATTCAGTATTTTTTAGTTGTACATATGCGATTAAATCCTGAAAAAAAGCCGTGAATTCCCTTTCAAATTCCACATAATATTGTTCTAATTCCTCTATAGCATATTGCATCAAAGAGACGTCTTTGGTTCGGTGATCCATTTGTGTGAGGATTCGCGCAATGCCTTGTGTATGTTGATAATTGACCAACCAATTGTGTTGAATCATATAAGGTTTCATGTGCACTGTTTTTTCAGTCAATATCTCCTGATGCGTATCTAAGGATTGGTAAAATCGCTCGACAAAATTTTCCAGTTTTTCGTTGGAGTAATTTGCCCAATTCTTGGCTAGAAAATGATCGTAAAAGACGTCCACGATAACTCCAGCGTAATGATGATAACGCTGATGCAAGCGTTTGGTACTTTGTCTAAAAATTGGATGGGCATCGGTGTAAGTGTCAATTGCTCGGTGCAATACAACTCCTTTTTGAACTTCAGCAGGCAAATATTCATAGTGTTTTCCTCGAATTCCATCTGCCATAAAATTCCCGATTTTGATCAAATCGTTATCGCCGGAAAGATAGATGTGGGCTAGGAAATTCATTAAAAAGAAAGGTTATAAGTTTAGAAAGTTTAGAAAGTTTAGAAGTTTAGGTTTTGTAAATTTAGAAATTTCTTTGATTGTTGCTGTTTACGAACGCTATAAGTTTAATTATATTTGCTGCTGCTAAACTAAACTTTCTAAACTTATAACCTTTTAAACCTTAAAATGACATTAATCAAATCGATATCAGGAATTCGTGGAACCATCGGAGGAAAAGTAGGAGATAATTTAACGCCAGTAGATGCCGTAAAGTTTGCGTCCGCTTATGGAACTTTTCTAAAACAAAATTCTTCAAAAGCAAAATTGAAAGTTGTAATAGGACGTGATGCCCGTATTTCTGGACCAATGATTCATAATCTAGTGGTCAATACATTACTTGGTTTAGGAATAGACGTGATTGATTTAGGGCTTTCCACAACTCCAACAGTTGAAGTGGCAGTTCCTATGGAAAATGCCGATGGTGGAATTATTCTCACCGCTTCGCATAATCCAAAACAATGGAATGCCTTGAAGTTGTTGAATGAAAAAGGAGAGTTCTTAAGTGGCGCTAATGGAGAAAAGATTCTTGAAATTGCTGAAGCAGAAGCTTTTGAGTTTTCTGACGTGGATTCATTGGGCGAAATTACCATTAACGATTCCTATATGGATATTCATATTGATGAAGTTTTGAATTTGCCATTGGTTGATGCCGATTTGGTAAAAACTAAAAAATTCAAAGTAGTAGTTGATGCGGTGAATTCATCTGGTGGAATTATTATTCCAAATTTATTAGAGCAAATGGGCGTAGAGGTGGTCAAATTATACTGCGAACCGAATGGTCATTTTCCGCACAATCCAGAACCTTTAAAAGAACATTTGGGAGACATTTGTAAATTGGTTGTGGAAGAAAAAGCCGATTTTGGAGTTGTAGTCGATCCAGACGTTGATCGTTTGGCTTTCATCTCTAACGACGGTGAAATGTTCGGCGAAGAATATACGTTGGTCGCTTGTGCCGATTATGTGTTGAGTAAAACACCAGGCAATACGGTTTCGAATATGTCGTCTTCAAGAGCATTGCGTGATATTACCAACAAACACAACGGAAGTTACCAGGCGAGTGCTGTGGGTGAAGTGAATGTAGTCGAATTGATGAAGAAAACCAATGCGATTATTGGCGGTGAAGGAAACGGCGGTATCATTTACCCAGAATTGCATTACGGACGTGATAGTTTAGTTGGCGTTGCCTTATTTTTGACGTATTTGGCCAACCAAGATAAAACCGTTGCTGAATTGCGCGCTTCTTATCCGCAATATTACATGAGTAAGAACAAAATTGAATTGACGCCGCAGATTGATGTCGATGCGATTTTAGAAGCGATGACTGAAAAATACAAAAATGAAGATATTACAACGATTGACGGTGTAAAAATTGACTTTGCGACCGAATGGGTTCATTTAAGAAAATCCAATACCGAGCCTATTATTCGTATTTATACGGAGGCACCGACGCAAGAAGCCGCTGATCAATTGGCGTTGCGGATTATTGACGAGATTAAGGCGGTTGCGGGGATTTAGTTAGACTGTAAGACTGTAAGACTGTAAGACTTTAGGACTTTAGGACTTTAAGACTGTAAGACTTTAAGACAGTAAGATTGTTAGATTTTTTTTGCGGTCTTTAAATCATGCATATCGGTCGACAATAATCAACGGTTCTTGGATACTCCTAAAAACCAAAAAACATGTATCTTTGAATCCAAATTCAACTACTATGATTTCCAACGATACGATGACGTTACCAACAGAATTAGAACGCTATTTTCAGCAATATCGCGATAATATTATTGGTGTCAATCAAGAATTTGAATCGCCATTTGGAACGAAAAAAATCATCTATACCGACTGGACCGCCAGTGGCAGGTTGTACCGGCCGATTGAAGAAAAAATGATGAATGAGTTCGGCTCGTTCGTTGCCAATACTCATACGGAAACCACTGTTTCAGGAACTGTGATGACCTTAGCGTATCACGAAGCGCGCCATATCATCAAGCATCATGTCAATGCGAATAGTGACGACGTTTTGATTACCGATGGAACTGGAATGACCGGTGTTGTCAATAAATTTCAACGTATTTTAGGATTGAAAGTTCCTGAGAATTTGAAAGCCCACACGAAAGTACCACAAGAAGACAAACCGATTGTGTTTATCTCTCACATGGAACATCATTCGAACCAAACTTCTTGGTTGGAGACCATTGCCGATGTTGTTATCGTTCCAGCTTGTGAAAAGGGCTTATTTTGTTTGGATAATTTTAGAAGTTTATTGAGCAAATATCAAGATCGAACCATTAAAATCGCCTCTATTACTTCATGTTCCAATGTTACTGGAATCAGTACGCCGTATCACGAAGTGGCTAAAATCATGCACAAAAATAACGGTTTGTGCTTCGTTGATTTTGCTTGTTCCGGACCTTATGTAAAAATTGACATGCATCCGGAAGACGCGGAAAGTTATTTGGATGCGATATTCTTTTCTCCACATAAATTCTTAGGTGGACCAGGAACGACAGGTGTTTTGGTTTTTAATAAAAAATTGTATCGCAATATGGTGCCGGATAATTCGGGAGGAGGAACAGTATCTTGGACAAATCCGTGGGGCGAACACAAATACATCGACAATATTGAAGATCGTGAAGATGGCGGAACACCAGGTTTCTTGCAAGCCATCAAAACCGCATTAGCGATTCAATTGAAAGAGGAAATGGGCATTGAGAACATTTTGAAGCGAGAACACGAAATCGTAGACTATGTTTTTTCAGAATTGGGATCTATTCCAAATATCAAGATTTTGGCGGGACAACACCACGACCGATTAGGAGTCATTTCATTTTATATTGACGACTTGCATTTTAATTTAGGTGTAAAAATGTTGAATGACCGTTTTGGTATTCAAACTCGAGGCGGTTGCAGTTGTGCGGGAACATACGGCCATTATTTGTTGAATGTTGATGAAGCCACTTCCCATCATTTAGTATGTCAGATCGATTCAGGTGATTTGATTCAAAAGCCAGGTTGGATTCGAATGTCGATTCACCCTACAACGAGCAATGCTGAAATTCAATTTGTATGCGAGAGTATCAAAGCGGTTGCAAAGAACCATGAAGCATGGAGTAAAGACTACAGTTACAATAAAAACTCAAATGAATTTCTTCACAAGAACGCAAAGTCTTATGAGAAAGATTTGGTAAAAAAGTGGTTTGGTAAATAATTTATCGTTGGTGTTTCCAGCGTTTGTGCGTCCATAGGTAGTATTCTGGCGCTTCTAATATTTGTTGCTCTACCAACGTCAAAAACTTATCGGTAATTTCATAATTAGGAACTTCTTTGACGTTTTCGCTCAAGACTTCAAAACTCCCTTCATAGAACCCGCGTTTTACTTTTTTGGTACTCAGAAAAATGACATTCATATCGTATTTTTTTGCCAGCATTTCACCGCCAGTATGCACAGGAACTTCAATTCCCATGAATTTTCCCCAGTGATATGTAGTAGAAATCTTTGGAGATTGATCGCTTGCAAAACCGTAGACGCAAAATGTTTTGTCTCTAAAATTCTTACTGATGGTTGGAATTGTTTCTTTAGTGGTGACCAAATGCGCTTTAAATCGAGAACGGATATCTTGAACCAGCTTGTCAAAATACTTATTGGCAATTCGTTTGTAAATACCAATTCCTTTGTGATTGATATAGAAATTCATGGAAACCGCCCATTCATAACTGGCATAATGTGCACAAAGCAAGGCAATGCTTTTCTCCTTTTTTTCTAAATCTAGGTAAACGTCAAGGTTGGTAAATTTATAACGTCGCTCAATTTCTTTTTGTGAAATGGTCATCGTTTTTGCCATTTCGAGAAAAGTATCACAAAGATGATGGAAGAATTTTTTTTCTATAATGAGTCGTTCTTGATCTGATAAATGTGGCAGCGCAATGGCTAAATTTTCTCGCACGATTTTCTTTCGGTAGCCGATAATATAATATACAATGCCGTACACGCAATCTGAAAAAATATAGAGAAGTCGGAACGGCAACATTGATATGCACCAAATTATAGGGTAGATTAGTAGATAAACTAATAGCTGCATGTAGTATTTTGTTTGGGCAAATATACATTTAAATGAGGATTTAAATTAGTGAGTTTAACAAAAGCTATAGAAACAATTTCTATTTTTACAAAAATATAAACGACCATGCATCCGACACTTCTTCTGCTTATTGGAATTACAGTTTTAACCAGTTT
>CALPOS020000082.1 GCA_943325255.2 Sphingobacterium thalpophilum | reverse complement strand
GTGAACTTCAACTTATTGGACGGAAATCGCGGTTTAATTAATGTTGAGCAAGTCAAAAACGGAATTAATGACCCTGAGTTTTATCACACCCCTTTATCTAAAATGGTTGGCATCGAAAATACTACAAATAAAGGCGGTGGCGCTTGTTATGAAATAGAAGAATTGCAAAAAATTAAGCAAGTTTGTACCGATCACAACCTAAAGTATCACTTAGACGGCGCCAGATTATGGAATGCGCTCATTGCCAAAAAGCAACAGCCGAAGCAATATGGTGAAATGTTCGATACGATTTCGGTTTGTTTCTCAAAAGGATTGGGCGCGCCGATTGGTTCTGTATTACTTTCTGATGCGGAAACAATGAAAAAAGCACTTCGAATCCGTAAAATATTTGGTGGCAATATGCGTCAATCGGGTTACTTGGCCGCAGCTGGAATCTACGCTTTGCAAAACAACATCAACAGGCTAGAAGATGACCACAGAAGAGCGAAGGAATTAGGCGCGAAATTAGCATCTTGCTCGTGGGTTTCAAAAGTAGAACCGGTAGAAACCAATATTGTTGTTTTTGCAGTAAAATCGGATCTTAACGACAAACAAGTTATCGAGAAACTGGCGCAAAAAGGCATTGCGATTAGTTTATTGGCTAAAAATACATTGCGAATGGTAACGCATCTCGATTACCGAGAAGTGATGCATTCGTACGTGTTGGAAACGTTGGAAAAAATGGAGTTGTAGTTATTTGAACATGTCTTCCATTCCGGGAATCATTGGAAGATCCATTTTAGAAACGGCGTCGATTTCGGTTTGGTGAACTGCAGTTGCTTTTTCGATGGCTTTGTTGATGACTAGAATCAAATAATCTTCTAATTGCTCTTTGTCTTGGAGTAAAGCGTCGTCAATGCTAACTGACTTTATTTGATTATTGGCGGAAATGGAGACTTTCAATAATTGGTCAGTACTGTGCTCATCGATAAAAATAGTGTCCAATCTTTTTTTAGTTTGTGCCACTTTCTCTTGGGTTTCTTTCATTTTGCCCATCATTCCCATTAAATCTCCAAACATATTGATAATTATTATGATTAATACATGGCAAAAGTACTAAATTGCGAGCAAGTAATTTTACAAATTAATCAATGAAAAATACAATTTTTATCTGTTGCCTTTGTACTATTTTTGCAACGTCTTTTTCTCAAAACAAAAACGAAACAATGTTAAATCCAAAAGCGCCAATTGCCCCAGTAAAACCAAAGAAACTTGAAAAACATGGAGATGTTAGAATCGATAATTATTTTTGGCTCAATGATCGGGAGAATCCAGAAGTTATCGATTATTTGAATAAAGAGAATGATTATTATCATACCGTTACTGCATCTACTAAGGATTTTCAAACCGCCTTGTTTGAGGAAATGAAAGGTCGAATCAAAGAAGACGACGAATCGGTTCCATACTTATATAATGGTTATTACTATATCACTCGATTTGAAAAAGGGCAAGATTATCCAATTTATTCCAGAAAGAAAGGAAGTTTAGATGCTGCCGAAGAGATCATGTTCAATTGCAATGAAATGGCGAAAGGCCACAAATACTTTCAATTGGGTGGCGTTAGTATCAGTAATGACAACCAATTGGCAATTTTTTGTACGGACGTCATTGGGAGAAGAATTTATTCGATGCAAATCAAAAATTTAGCGACGGGAGAAATTTTATCCGACAAAGTAGAGCAAACGACGGGAAATGCGGTTTGGGCTAATGACAACAAAACTATTTTCTATACGAAGCAGGATGAAAAGACGTTGCGTTCGGATAAAGTATATAAACACAAAATGGGTTTATCAACTGATAAAGATGAAGTAGTCTATTTTGAAAAAGACGATACCTTTAATGTTTCTGTATCGAAGAGCAAATCGAAAAAGTATATTACCATTGCCAGTGGAAGTACGCTGACCGACGAATATCAAACGATTTTGGCGGATGAACCCGATAGCAAATTCAAAATTTTTCAAAAAAGAGTTCGCGGATTGGAGTATTCGATTTCTCATTATGGCGATAGTTTTTACGTCGTAACCAATAAGGATAAAGCAACCAATTTTAAGTTGATGAAAGTCAATGAAAACAATGCCTCTCAAGAGAATTGGGTTGATTTAATTCCACATCGCTCAGACGTTCTAATGGAAGGAATAGACATTTTTAAAGATTATTTAGTGGTTTCTGAACGCAGCAATGGATTGAACAAAATTCGCATCATGCCGTGGAGTGGGAAAGGAGAGTATTACTTGCCTTTTGAAATCGAAACTTATACATGTTATACGACAACCAATGTAGATTTCGATACGGATGTTTTGCGTTATGGCTATCAGTCGTTGGCGACACCTTCTTCGGTAATCGACTTCAACATGAAAACCAAAACCAAAGAAATTAAAAAAGAACAACAAGTCTTAGGTGGAAAATTTGATAAGAATAATTACACCGAAGAACGCGTTTGGGCTACTGCAACCGATGGGACTAAAGTACCTATTTCTATGGTTTATCGAAAAGGAATCAAGAAAGATGGCAAGAATCCATTGTTGTTATATGCCTATGGTTCGTATGGAATTTCAATGGATCCGTATTTTTCAACTACACGGTTATCTTTATTAGACCGTGGATTCATCTACGCAATTGCACATATTCGGGGTGGAGAAGATTTAGGAAGACAATGGTATGAAGATGGAAAATTATTAAAAAAGAAAAACACTTTTACCGATTTTATCGACTGTTCAAAATATGTTATTGCAGAGAAGTTTACTTCGGCGGAACATTTATATGCAGAAGGTGGCTCGGCAGGCGGTTTGTTGATGGGCGCAATTGTGAATATGGCGCCACAATTATATAATGGTGTCATTGCTCAAGTTCCTTTTGTTGATGTTATGACGACAATGCTCGATGATTCTATTCCTTTAACCACTGGTGAATATGATGAATGGGGCAATCCAAATGTCAAAAAGTATTATGATTATATGCTTTCGTATTCACCTTATGACAATGTCAAAGCGCATGACTATCCAAACATGTATGTTGCTACTGGATTGCATGACTCGCAGGTACAATATTGGGAACCAGCAAAATGGGTAGCAAAATTAAGAGTCATAAAAACAAATGATAAACAGTTATTTCTCGACACTAACATGGATGCGGGTCATGGCGGTGCTTCAGGTCGATTTGAGGCCTTAAAAGAAGTTGCGAAAGAATTTACTTTTTTATTAGATTTAGAAAAAATCAAAAAGTAATTAATTTTTTTTGTTAGATTTGCAAGGATTTGGGGATTGTTAAAATACCATCAGCCTTGATTAACTATTTTTTTATGAAAGAAGAAATTAAAGCCTACAATAATGTATTAGAACTAATAGGAAATACACCTCTTATTAAGCTCAATAAAGTTACCGAAAATTATGACGGTAATTTTTATGCAAAAGTAGAAGCATTTAATCCTGGTCACTCAACAAAAGATAGAATAGCACTTTATATTATTGAAGAAGCAGAAAAGCGAGGAATTCTCTCTACTGGTGATACTATCATTGAAACTACTTCTGGAAATACAGGTTTTAGCTTAGCGATGGTCAGCATCATTAAAGGCTATAATTGTATTTTGGCGGTGAGTTCAAAATCTTCAAAGGATAAAATTGACATGCTCCGAAGTCTTGGCGCTAAAGTTTACGTTTGTCCCGCAAATGTATCTGCAGATGACGAACGCTCGTATTATAGTGTTGCTAAAAGATTGCACGAAGAAACAAAAGGTTCAGTATACATTAATCAGTATTTCAATCAACTAAATATTGATGCACATTACAACACCACTGGTCCAGAGATTTGGAAGCAAACGAATGGAAAAATCACACATTTAATAGCTTGCAGTGGAACCGGTGGAACTATTTCAGGTGTTGCGAAATATCTAAAAGAACAAAATCCAAATATCAGAATATTAGGCGTTGATGCCTTTGGTTCTGTTTTGAAAAAATACCACGAAACAAAGGAGTTTGATAACAAAGAAATTTATCCATATCGCATTGAAGGTTTAGGTAAAAATCTAATTCCAACAGCAACTGATTTTGACTCTATTGACAAGTTTATGAAAGTGACAGATGAAGAAAGTGCGCATGCTACTAGAGAGATTGCTAAAAAGGAAGGTTTATTTGTCGGATATACTTCAGGAGCTGTTTTGCAAGCCATTAGACAATATGCTGATGAGGGCGAGTTCAATACAACAAGTAATGTTGTTGCTATTTTTCCTGACCATGGCTCACGTTATATGAGTAAAGTTTTTAGCGACGATTGGATGAATGAACAAGGTTTCTTCGATAGCATCAACGCAGAAGAAGCTCAGAAGATAGAATTTATAAAATAATTGATAATTAACAGTGAATAATTAATAATGAAAAAGTCCCGATTTGATCGGGACTTTTTTTTTAATAACGCGAGAGAGTTGTTAATTGTTAGTTCTCTTCCATCGTGTGATATACATTCTGAACATCATCATCTTCTTCAATTTTTTCCAATAATTTCTCAACGTCAGCTACTTGGACTTCCGTAAGTTGTTTAAGGACTTGTGGAATTCTTTCAAAACCAGAAGACAAAATTTCAACATTTCTATTTTCTAATTCTTTTTGGATGGCACCAAAACTACCAAAAGGAGCGTAAATTAAAATCCCGTCTTCGTCTTCAAAAACTTCTTCTGCACCGAAATCAATCAATTCCAATTCTAATTCTTCTGGGTCTAAATTACCTTTGGGAATTCTAAAATTGCAAGTGTGGTCAAACATAAACTCCACTGACCCTTGCGTTCCCATAGTCCCGTTACATTTATTAAAATAACTTCTAATGTTCGCGACAGTTCTATTGTTATTGTCGGTAGCCGTTTCTATAAGAATAGCAATACCGTGAGGCGCATAGCCTTCAAACAATACTTCTTTATAATTTGCAGTATCTTTATCAGTGGCTTTCTTGATTGCTCTTTCAACGTTCTCCTTCGGCATATTCGCTGCTTTTGCATTTTGAATTACCGCGCGTAAACGTGAGTTCGCTTCAGGGTTTGGTCCGCCTTCTTTAACGGCCATTACAATATCCTTTCCTATTCTTGTAAATGCTTTAGCCATTGCTGACCAACGCTTCATTTTTCTTCCTTTTCGGAATTCAAACGCTCTTCCCATTTCTTATTTTTGTTTGATTGCCATCTATTTTTAGCAAAAGTATCATTTTTATTTATTTCTAGAAAAACTCAATGATCAAGTATTTCTTGATTCTAAAAACTTCTCTATTTTTTATAAAAAGGTAATTTCACAATCTTCGCCGGCACATCATTCTTACGAATGCGTATAAAAATCTCAGAATCCAAAGCACTATGGGCCACGGTAACATAACCCAAACCTATCCCGATTCCCATTGAGGGCGACATTGTGCCAGAGGTCACATGACCGATTACAGTTCCACTAGCATCAACAATTTCATAATCATGTCTAGGCACCGCTCGCTCTTGCATTTCAAAAGCTACTAGTTTCTTTTTAACACCCTGTTCTTTTTGTTTCTTCAAGTAGTCCGAATTAACGAAATCTTTATTGAATTTTGTAATCCAACCCAAACCTGCTTCTAAAGGAGAAGTCGTATCATTGATATCATTACCATACAAACAAAATCCCATCTCTAAACGCAAAGTGTCACGCGCTGCGAGTCCAATTGGTTTAATACCAAATGGCGCTCCAGCCTCAAAAACTTTATTCCAGATGGTTTCAACTTGCTCGTTTCTGCAATAAATTTCAAATCCACCTGACCCAGTATATCCAGTCGCAGAGATGATTACGTATGGAAAACCAGCAAAGTCAGCTACTTCAAAATGGTAATAGGGAATCTCAGACAAATCAATAGAAGTCAACGACTGCATCGCCTCAACCGCTTTTGGTCCCTGCACGGCGAGTAAAGAAAACTCATCGGAAATGTTCTTCATTTCTACATTCATATCGTTAAAACTGGAAATCCACTCCCAATCTTTCTCGATATTAGAGGCATTGACCACCAATAAATATTGTTCATCTTTCATTCTGTAAATGATCAAATCATCTACGATGCCACCGTCTTTATTGGGCAAACACGAATATTGAGCTCGTCCAATGGTCAATGTCGACGCATCATTCGACGAAACTTTCTGAATAAGCGCCAATGCATTTTCACCTGTCAATAAAAATTCACCCATGTGCGAAACATCAAAAACACCTACACCATTTCGTACGGTTTCGTGTTCGGCATTCACACCTTCATATAAAATAGGCATATTGTAACCCGCAAACGGAAGCATTTTTGCTCCTAATTTTTCATGAATGTGTATAAGGGCAGTATTTTTCATTATTCGTAGCAATTAAATTGAAGTCGCTAATTTATTCAATTTTAACCTAACTCCAACTTGGAAATTTACAATTTTATAAGATTTTTTTGGAAGCTATTTCCAGCTGTTCGATCTACCCGAGCGAAGTGAATTGACCGAAGTCAAAATCAAAAAATATAAATTTGTGAGGTAATCTTTTTTTCATTTTTTCAAAACAAAATAAAGGATGCCATTTCCACCCGTCTTGCCGCGAGATAGGTCTGGGCTGTGGAACTTTAAATATATTTTGGTCTTACATATTATGCAATTGAGTACCTTTAATCAAAATTATGACCTATCATGAATTCAATAGCCGTTTCTCGTGAGGAAATACTAAAAAGATATCATCCAATCAATCCTAAAACACACAAAGGAATGCAAGGACATGCACTTATTATTGGCGGAAGTTACGGTAAGATTGGTGCGGTAACTTTGTCAACAAAAGCGGCACTCAGAACCGGTTGCGGTTTAGTAACTACCTATATCCCAAAATGTGGATATAATGCACTTCAAACAGCAAATCCTGAAATTATGGTTTTGACCGATTTTGAGGAGCATTGTATTACCGATATCGAATTTTCGATTATACCACAAGCCATCGGGATTGGACCCGGAATGGGATTGGATTTCAACACACAAAAAGCTTTTCATTCCTTTCTAAAAATCAACCAAATACCTTTAGTTATTGATGCCGACGCACTCAATAGTTTAAGTCATAATGCAGCTTCACTCTATTTGCTCCGTGCGAAAACAATCCTAACACCTCATGTTAAAGAACTAGAAAGATTGTTAGGAAATTGGAGTAGTGAAGCAGAAAAGTGGCAAAAAGCTATCGAATTTTCATCTAAATTTAATCTCATCCTGGTAGTTAAAGGAGCACCAACTTATATTGTCGATGGGGAAAACATGTACGAGAACACAACGGGAAACGCCGCTTTAGCAACAGCGGGTAGCGGAGATGTATTAACTGGAATTATTACAAGTCTTCTGGCACAATCTTATGATGCCATTGACGCCGCATTGATTGGTGTGTATTTGCACGGGCTATGCGCCGACCTAAAAGACGATACGACAAGCACACAATCTTTTATTGCCTCAGATATCATCGAAAACTTAGGAAGATCCTTTTTGAGTTTAGGAATTTAAAAATGCCTTCAACTCTTCGTACGTTTTGATTTTGACACGAACTTTTTCTTTATTCAATACACTTTCGATTTGACTAGGGATAGGAAGTGTTATTTTCAAAATTGGTTCAACAGTATCTAAAAACTTAATCGGATGTGCGGTTTCTAGAAAAATTCCAATGGCATTCGGAAAGCGTGTCATTTCTTTTTTTAATCCGAGATAACCAACAACACCGTGAGGCTCTGCAATATATCCGGAATTATTATAGATTTCTAGTAAAGTGGCACTTGTGATTTCATCAGTATACGAATAGGAACTAAAATCCTTCTTAAATGCGGTCAAATCGTTGTTATACAATTCCTGAATTCTGATGAAATTACTCGGATTTCCAACATCCATTGCGTTTGAAATTGTAGCTTTAGATGGTTTCGGATCATAAGTTCCCGTCGCTAAAAATTGTGGAACCGTGTCGTTTACATTTGTCGCGGCCACAAAATGTTCAATGGGCAATCCTAGCTTCTTTGCCATAATTCCCGCGCAAATATTTCCGAAATTTCCACTTGGACAGGAAAACACCATTGGTTTTTTTAGTGATTTCAATTGTTTATAGGCAAAAAAGAAGTAAAACATTTGAGGTAACCAGCGCGCAATATTGATTGAATTGGCGGACGTTAAGTTTTTATATGCAAGACTTTCATCCAAAAAAGCTTTCTTGACCATATCCTGGCAGTCGTCAAAAACACCTTCAACTTCAACCGCTTTTATATTTTGATCTAAAGTCGTTAATTGACGCTCTTGAATATCACTTACTTTCCCCGATGGATGTAAGATTACGACGTCTACGCCATCAACACCTAGAAATC
>CALPOS020000081.1 GCA_943325255.2 Sphingobacterium thalpophilum | reverse complement strand
TCTTCTCTTGTCTTGCCATTTGTTTTTGACGGATCCACCAAAATAGCAGAAAGCCAATGATTCGAAAAGAAGTGCGATTTCGGTTCTTCAAAAACAGAAACACCTTCTAAATCCTTGAAATAATCAACATAAAAATCATGCATACTTCTTCGAAGTGCAACATGCTGATCTAGAATTTCCATCTGACCCCGTCCAATACCAGCACATATATTACTCAAACGATAATTATATCCGATTTCTGAATGTTGGTAATGTGGTGCCTGATCTCTTGACTGTGTAGCAAAGAAAATGGCCTTTTCTTTCAATTCTTTGGTACTGGCAACCAATGCACCGCCTCCAGAAGTAGTGATGATCTTATTCCCATTAAAGGAAAGTACGCCAATATCTCCAAAAGTACCACATTTTTGATTCTTGTAGGAGCTCCCCAAAGCCTCCGCACTATCTTCCAAAATCGGAATCCCATATTGAGCTGCAATGGTCTTTATTTCATCAACTTTGAAAGGCATCCCGTACAAATGAACAGCAATAATTGCTTTGGGCTTTTTCCCCTTTTTTATCCGATCTACAATAGCTTCCTCTAAAGCAATTGGACACATGTTCCAAGTGTCGCTTTCACTGTCAACAAAAATGGGTTGCGCTCCTTGATATAAAATCGGATTGGCCGACGCCGAAAACGTAAAACTCTGACAAATTACTTCGTCGCCCGCTTTTACATCTAATAAAACGAGCCCTAAATGAATAGCAGCAGTTCCTGAACTAAGGGCCGCTACGCTTTTTTGTGCACCAATGTAAGATTCTAAATCATTTTCAAAGCCCGTAACATTGGGACCCAATGGAGCAACCCAATTGGTGTCAAAAGCTTCATTTATATACTTTAATTCGCTTCCACCCATATGCGGAGAAGAAAGCCAAATTTTAGATTCAATCATTATTTTTTATTGATTTTCGGTTTACAAAGATAAGGCAACAGCCAAGAGTTTTTACATTAAAATTTATAGATGTTAAAAAATGTTGCCCAAATTATTTTTAAATCCACACTGAAACTGCGCTTGTAGTAATAAGTTAGATTCATTCGGATTTTATCTGGAAAAATTACCTTGTCATTATAGTTCAACGGATCATCTTGTTGTTCAAGAAGCTCGGATTCGTTTTTGTATTTAATCGAAGCTTCACATGTTATCCCTGGCTTCAACTCCAAAATTTTTCTATTTTCGCCTTCAAGTGTGTCATAATATCCCTGAATATCAGGTCGTGGCCCAACGATACTCATATCGCCTATCAATACATTTACCAATTGGGGAAGTTCGTCGATTTTGTATTTTCTAACAAAAAAACCAAGTCTAGAAATTTTATTTGTTACAGGTTGGATCGTTTGTAACTTGTAAATTGTAAATAATTTACCATATTGACCCACCCTCTTTTGAAAAAAAAAGCCATTCGACCCTGTTTCAATAAGCATACAAAGCCAAAAAAATAAAATAAAAGGTGAAAAAACAACCAATGATAGTAGTGAAACTGTCAAATCAAAACATCTTTTTACAACGGCATTCATTTGATACTCTTAGCCGGAATTCCTACTACCACATCGCCATTCATGACATTGTTAACCAACATTGATTGCCCTCCAATTATTGCGTAATCATTAATAATTACATTTTGAATGGTTGTAGCACCAATTCCAACTTCAACATAGTGACCAACTTTAGTGTGACCAGCAAAATTAACACCTGGAGCTAATGAACTATAGCTTCCGACACTGCAATTATGCCCCAAAGAACAATTCATATTGATCACCACGAAATCACCAATTTCACATTCATAATTTATAGATGTCCCGGGATAAATAATGGAACCCGCACCAATGCGGACCGATTGTGAAATCCATGCACTTTTGGATATAAAAGAAGGAAAATCAAACACTAAACTTTGATATTTATCGAATAATTTTTTCTTAATCTTTGGAAATGCAATGCCCCAAACGATGGCGTAACCTTGATCAGAAAATTCATTTAAACGATCAACAGTTCCAATAACTTGATATCCTGCTATTGAAGAACCTTGTTTGGAAAGATCATCGTCTAAAAAACCAAGTATTTCATATGAAACCGTTAATTGGTCGATGTTGTAAGCAATGAATTTGCCAACACTTCCAGCTCCAACAATAATTAATTTTTGTTTCATGTTCAAGCTATTCTATAGACCTAATCAACATAAAGGCTTCTGCATTTGAAAATCCTACAGTAGCACCTCGATAATTTGACAGCACTCTTATAATTTCTGGAGATCTTGAATGAGGAAATTGCTTTATTTGTGAGGTAAAGAATTGAAAAGCTCTTAATTTATCTTCAATTTCATTTTCTATATTAACAAAAACTGTTGGTATAAATACGTCATCCCCAAAAGGTGCTGCCCATTCTGTTTCCGATAATGTTTCATAGGAATAAATGCGTTTTACGTTGCAATTATTTATAGGTCTAGCAGCGACTAAGGCCGCTTCGTAGGTGATTCTATGATCTTTATGAATATCACCCCGATGCGGGATAAACATTGTATCAATCACAAATTCCTTAATGACATTCGAAAGGGCTAAAGATAATTTATAAGCTGGAATAGCATCCAAATTCACCGCTGGAAAATCTAAAAAAATCGTTTTTCTTACGCCTAAATATTGATGGGCTTGAAGGGCTTCATCCCGAACTTTTTCAGTACCTTTTTTTGTGAACAATTCGGGTGCTCCAAGATGACCGTTAGTTACAATGGCAACGTATACATCATTTCCATTCGCAATGTGTTTCGCCATGATACCACCACAACCTAAAATTTCATCATCACAATGTGGTGCAACAACTAATATGTTTTTATGGTTTTCCATTTTTTAATTGATTTTCAATTGTTTCTATTCTTTCTGACAATTTATGATATTCTTTTTCAAAATTGAATCCAAGCGTTTGCCCTACTTTCAAACTTTCTATTTCAAGACCTTCAATATGTTCTAATTTCAACAAACCTTCTCCTGTTTGAATATGAACACCATTATTTTCATCAGCAATGACAATGCGTCCGACAACCCCTAAATGATTTGCAATTTCCGACACCGACGCTTTCCAAATAATCACTTTCTTAGTCCCTAAATAAGTATAGGCACCGGGTAATGGTTTTGTCGTTGCTCTAATGAGTTGGTGAATGCTTAGTGCGGATTGCTTCCAATCAACCATACCATCTTCTGGGTTTCGTTTTCCAAGATAAGTAGCTTTAGATTCGTCTTGTGGCGTAGTGATAAAAATGCCTTTTTTAAGATTGGGCAACACGGCATCAAGTGCATTATCGATTGCTTCCAAAATTTGTTGCACTATAGAAGTAGCGTCATCATTTTCACTGGCATCATAGTTCACTTGCGACCAAATCGATCCAGAATCCATCCCTTCATCCATCTTAAAAAAAGACGCAGCACCTTGTACTTTACCAAGTATAATCCATGCAATAGCGCCTCTACCTCTACCTTCTGGTAATCTTGTTGGGTGAAAACCAATGAGTCCGAATTTTGGAATTTCCAGCAAATCTTCTCGAATCATTTGCGACAAACCCACTACAAAAACCAAATCTGGACTTTTAGCTTGCACAAAATCAACAATTTCAGTGTCATTAACTTTAGAGAAATATTGAAAAGGAATATGATTATTTTCACTTAATTCTTTCAAATCACGATAACCCGAAACATTTGCCGCAGCGTCTGGATGCAAGCCAAGTACAGCAACTACATTCAATTGGTGTTCGATTAATTTTTCAAGTGTTTTTCTACTGCTGTTAACACTTCCAATAAGAATAATTTTCGGATTCTCTACCATATTATTTTTCATTCAACAGGGGTTTGTTAATGAACTTTTTTTCTCCTAAAACAACAATAAATATAGTCTTGAAAATAATCTTTATGTCATTCCAAAACGTGACCTTATTTACATATTCTAAATCGTATACAAAGCGTTCTTTCCAGCTTAAATGAATATTGCCATTGATCTGTGCCAGACCTGTCAATCCTGGTCGAACGGAATAACGACGCTGCTCCTCTTCGGACATATTGGCTAATTGTTCCGGAACACTAGGTCGTGGTCCAACCAAACTCATATCGCCCAAAAGTACATTCAGAAGTTGTGGCAATTCGTCAATTTTATACCGCCGTAAATAATAACCCACTTTGGTCACACCAGCTGCTTTTCCGATAATTGGCGTATCGCCCACGATTCTTTTCTCGTGAGTCATCGTCCTAAACTTATATACACTAAACAACTTCAAGTCCTTGCCCACGCGCTCTTGTCTAAAAAACAAAGGCCCTCTTGATTCTAGCAGCACCAGCATCGCAATGAATAACATTGGAATTAATACCACTAAAACAATAACAAATGCAGCAATAAAATCGATGAGTACTTTAAAAAAATTACTATACATAGCTTTTTTTATAAGCGTCTAAAACTGATTTCATTCCTTTTTTTGCTGGTAATTGCCACAATAATTTGCACCAATCATGATTGCCTTCAATAAATCCAGGACCTTTTTCTGTGATGACAATATCCCAACCGATAGATCTGTTTTGTGGATGTAACAATGCGGCCTGCTTGACCATTGCCATAGTTTCATCCCAAAATGGTACTTGAAATCCAACAATGGGAACCTTGGTAATCGGATGATTCACTTCTTCAGGTTTTGTAATATCGCTATAAACCGCCGGACCATTTACAATTCCCGTCATTTCATCTATTGGTGCCGCAAGATTTCCTGCAGCCATATTATCGACAGAAGAATTGACCGAAATCCGCTGACGGCAACCTAAGATTTCAACTTCATTGTTAGCATTCAATTGCGTAAAAATTCGCACGGTATTGACCGCAGACGGCGACAGTTCCGAGAGTTTTGGATGCTGAATAATAAACTCTTCAACCAAATCGAAATGATTCTTTTCCATAAAATCAATCATCGCTTCTGGAGAAAAATCACTCGCTTTTCTAATCTCCACGGCAATACCACATTTACCATCTGCCACTTTAAAAACTAATTTCCCTGAAGGAGTACTAAGTAGCTTTCTTCTTTGGTCTGGATACTTCTTCAAGTCAGCAATATCAGCTACCGTATGAACAAAATATTCTCCATAGCTTTTGTAAAATTTGGTCTTGTCGTCTAGGATGTCTCTTTGATTTTTAGGATTCATCATGAGTTGGTATTCAAACATATATCCAGTGCCAGCCCAAAGCTCACGCTCCGCTTTATTCTTTTCAAAAAATCGGAACTGAAAATATTCCAAAATAGAAATGTTGTAGACGAAGACGCAAGTAAGGACATCATACAAAATACTAATTTTACTTCGCCTTGTTTGCTCAGCTGCGTAATTTAGGAAAAGCCAAAACTTCTCCCAATCCATTTGCTTGATGTAGTAGCCTAAATAGATTAATCTCTTTATCATTTTCTTTCATTTTTAAGGCAATCAGCCATTTCATCTGCAGACATAAACTCAACATCAGGCCATCTTTTGACAATCTCCTGAAGCAATTGCTGCAAAGTTTGTAGGCCTTTTCCTCGGTTTTCAGGATCAACATGTCCGCAGAAATTGACGCGATGAGAGCTAATGATTGCGGGCTTGTTCCATCGAAATGCCCGTTCAATTTGTTTCATTGTAAAATGAACCCAATCTACGCCGCGCTCTTCCGTAGGTTCGAAAACAATATTTCTTACTACAATTGTAAGATTCTCGTCCGCCTTTTTTCCAATATAATTGAAGGATGTCTTATAGTTATTTTGTCCCTGATGTTCTCTTCTGACCAATCCTAAATCGATGTACGTGATTCCATTTTCCTTTAAAGTTGGAAAAAGAGAATGATGAATTTGATAAACCGGTGGCGTGAAGTAATTGCTTCGATAGCCATAAACTTCTTCAAACAATTGCAATCCTTCTTTGATGATTGGTTTTAATTGTTCATTGTCGCTGACATCAAAAAAATCAAAAGCAGCAGTACTTGACATCGTTGGATAATCATCGTCTGAAATACTCGTGTAGCATTTATTTTTCAGAGCGGTTAGCAATTGCGGATCTCTCTTTTTTAACTTATCATTAAAAACTAATAAGTTCAAATGTTCTCTTCCGTGAAATTGCGGCTTTAAAAAACCCTTCGCTATTCCTTCTTGCCACAATTCCCATGCGCCATCATATGCTCCTGGTTGCTCTTTAGCTAACTTACTATAGGTTTGTGGAAGATTTTCAAAGTAGAAATTACGATAATCATCCGCAGCCATTTTTTCAAAATCGATATTACAAGGAAGTGCAAAAGGCGTAAATACTGCGCTTCGGCCATTTTTGTCTTTTACTGAATTTAAAACAGCAAACAATTGTTCTAGATCTTGTTTGGTTTCTAAAGTATCAAAAAGATCAAAACGCGAATAGATTTTCATTCCCGCTTCATCCAATTTACTTCTCGCCTCTTTGGAGTGAAGACGAACATTTCCATAATCATCAACTGAAAAAACAACAATTCTACGCTTGGTTTTCCAACCGATACTGTTCTTTAAATTATTGATGAGACTATCTTTTATACGAGAAATCATCCGTTGTTTTTTAGGTACATATCCACAAATTTATCCGCATTGTCGCGACGGAATAACGTAGAAGTTTGAAGCGCATTCTCAGACATCTCTTGCCATTTTTGTTTATCATTGCTCAAGTCGACAATAAAGTTTTTGGCTTTTTCCAATTCTCTTTCGGTGCAGCATTTCGCGTAACCATATTTTGTAGCATAAGAATGTAATTCTGAATCTTCTCCAGCAATATATAAAGAGGGAATTCCATAGCTCATCAAATTATAGGATTTACTGGGAACACTGCCTTTTGATGTTAATTCATCCAAAATCACAATGCCCAAATCGGCGCCAGATAGCGAAAAAGGAAACATTTCGTCGGTTTGAAAAGGAAGAAATGTACAATTGGGAAGCTGCTTTTCTTCGACTATTTTCTGAAGTGCTGGAACTCGTGGGCCACGACCTATGATTTGAAAAAGTATGGTTTCATTGTCTTTCAAGAGTTCCGCCAACTGCACAACAACCTCAACTTTGTGCGTCAGTCCGATGTTTCCAGAATATTGAACGATGAATTTGCCTTCTAATTGATGTTGTTTTATAAACTTGTTTTCCTCTTTCGAAACGCGTTCGTTTTGTTGAAAAATAGACCAAATGGGTTGAATGATAATTTTAGATTGAGAAACATAACCTCCGACCAAATCAGCCATCTTATCGCTAATCGTAAAAAGTTTGAATGCTTTTTTGAAAGATTTTCGGTTCAACGCAGCCCAGATTCGGTACAGCGGATGCGCTTCTTTCATGCCTGTTATTTTGAAAATATCCGGATAAACATCCCAAATAACCATGCTGAAACGATGTGGAAGGATTAAATTTAATAAATAACCCATCGGTGGAATCGAAACAAAAAAAACTTCAAATCCTCGATACTTTGTCAACAAGAGCCAATAAATTCTTACACAAGCCAAAATATAAGAAAAGAATTTTTTGCTTGCCGGACGTTCTTCCCATTTGTTAATTTTTGTAATTTCAATGGTATCCTTTAGTTCTTCGCCTTGAATGTGAACGCTACCGGTAATCAGGCTTACTTTTTCAAATCGTTCTGAAAAGGCGTTACAAAAACCAATAGTGAGATAATTGGTCGCTTGATTGACGACCACAATCTTTCTATTTTTAATTTTTTCCATGCCTTTTTTTTGGATGAATGCTGTTTTATGTTGCCTGTGTTTCCCCTCCTTTGGAGGGGTGCCCGTAGGGCGGGGTGGTTCCTAGCCCCGATAGCAGCGGTATCCTTTTTTGCTTAAAAAAATTTGAGTCTTGACCGCAGGTTACGTAGCAAAAAAGATATAGCGGATAGCGGGATGAGCTCCTAAAAAAATTACTCCGCTTGTTTCAAGATTTTATGTCCTCCTTTTACCAAATGAATGTCTTTTAGAAACAACGAAACATCCATCGCGACCATTTCTTCCACCAACATTTTCAAGTCGTATTTTGGCTGCCATCCCAATTTTGTTTTAGATTTGGTAGGATCACCAATCAACAAATCTACTTCAGTGGGTCGGAAATAGGCCGGATCAACTTTGACCAAAACAGCACCAATGGCTGGAATATTAAATTCAGATGTGTTATGTCCCAAAGCGTTTTGATATACTTCTGGATTGATAGATTCCAAAACTCCTTTTTCATCGACACCTTCACCCTCAAATCGAACTGTAAAACCGACTTCTTGGAAAGCCATTTTAATAAAATCACGTACACGAGTTGTTACGCCAGTAGCAATAACATAATCTTCAGCTAAGTCTTGTTGTAAGATTCTCCACATGGCTTCTACATAATCTTTGGCATGTCCCCAATCTCTTTGAGCATCTAGATTACCCATGAATAAATCAGTTTGAAGTCCCAAAGCTATTTTGGCAACCGCACGTGTGATTTTTCGAGTAACGAAAGTTTCTCCACGCAAAGGCGATTCATGATTAAAAAGAATTCCATTACAAGCAAACATATTATAAGCCTCTCTGTAATTTACGGTGATCCAATA
>CALPOS020000080.1 GCA_943325255.2 Sphingobacterium thalpophilum | reverse complement strand
TCAGCGATGATCGAGGCAAGGAGTTGTGAGCGATTTAAAGTGCTCTCAGAGAATATTCAAGATGAAGAATTGTCTAAATTTTATCGCGAATTGATGGAAAGTGAGGCGGCTCATTATACTACTTTTATTGGCTATGCCCGCAAATACGGCGAAGGAATAGACGTAGAAAAACGCTGGCGTGAATGGTTGGAATTCGAAGCATCCGTCATCGTAAAATACGGCAAAAAACAAACCGTTCATGGCTAGCGAAATTTCAATTCGACAAGCCACCCCCGCTGATTTAAAAACCATTGCTGCCATTGCTCACCAAACCTGGCATGTGGCCTATAGTGCTATTTTAACCCATGAACAATTGGAGTATATGCTCGACTTGTTTTATTGCCATGAGGCTTTATCTCAAGATGTAACCGAAAAGAATCACCTTTATTTTTTGGCTTTTTTAGAAGGAAAAGCGGTTGGTTTTGCCGGCATTCAACACCAGTATTTGCCAAACACTACTAAGATTCACAAGTTGTACATTTTACCCCAATACCAGCGACTAAACATTGGAAAGCAACTGCTCGATTTTGTGAGCCAACGTAGCAAAGAGGCTGGTGGAAATTCGTTGACTTTGAATGTAAACCGTTTCAATTCGGCCAAGTTGTTTTACGAAAAACAAGGTTTTACAGTGTTGAGATCAGAAGATATTTTGCTCGACTTTGGCTATGTGATGGAAGATTATGTGTTAATCAAAACACTATAAAAAAAGGAGGCAATTGCCTCCTTTTAATTTTTTATTCTATTCGTTTAATACGAACAACTACCGGTCACTGTTATCGTGTTTGAGTTGTTTAATAAATCATAAAAATTAATTGAAAAAGTCATACTTCTGGCTCCTGTTTTAGTAACCGTTCCAGAACTTGATACAAATGGTGTATTGTTTCCATCTGTGAATTGAGCAATCAAGGCCCCACAGTTTCCTATGTTTTCTTCATAATTTATAACTTGATATGTGCCTGAACTTGATGTAGGAATACCAACAACTATAGGAGTTTCTGTAATTGATCCACTCACATAAGTAATTCCAGTCTGATAGTAATCTGTACAATCACTTCCACCTATACCTGTTAACCCATGGGTAACAAAGCCTTGTCTTGTAATTCCATTGTAGGAGAATTGTCCCGTATTAATTCCTCCACCTCCACACATTTCTATGGTGCCTAAATTAAAAGTTTGATTTACAGATAAATTAGAAATAGGCATATCCGTTTGGTAGCCCTCTATAGTAATGTAAAGTGGTCGTTCAGATGGTACTCTTACTATAAACTCACCATTGTCATTTGAAAAAACAGTTGCGCCATCTCCTATGTTGTCACGTACCCTAATTTTTCGAACTTGACCAGAACCATTGCAAACTAAGCGTCCTTTAATAGTGGCAGGCCTGCTAAAATCATCACAGTTCCAATCAGAGAAGTGTATAACTTGACCTACATAGAAACTACCTTGTTTAGTAGCGGTTCCTTGTTCTTTCCAAAGGCCCACGGTGGTGTCAAAGTACCATAGTTTTATACTAGATGGTGCAGTAGCTAGTTTTGATTGGGCTATGGGTTGCGCAAAACTAGCGGTACTTCCTGGTCTGAGGTTAAGTAAATTTCCCGAAGGATCATTTAGTTCGATAGAGTAATAGCCCAAGGTGCTTAAAATTCCATCTTGACCTGCCGAATTTTGTGCAGAAAAATCGCCTCCAGGCATAATGCTGCTAATTTCTTCATTGTCGTTATTTCGGAGTTTAAGGTATCCATACACTTCTCCATTGTAATTGTTTCCAGACTCGGTTCCAATAGTATTTGCTAATATGTTTACATAACCTCCATTGAAATTTAATTCATAACCTGAAGCAGAATTAAAAATAAATGGAGTCCCTTTGCTATCAAGCATAATTTGGACATTTTGATCCTCATCATCAACAGGAGTAACTCCTCGAAATCCTGCAAAAAAGCCTTGTTTTAGTGCTTTAACAACATAGCGATCTTTTCTTGGTAATCCACTTAAAACAAAAGATCCATCGCTGCTGCTAACTGCAGTAATATCATCTACTGAGATTTCTGCCCCACTAATTGGATTTTGATATTCATCAACAACTTTTCCGTTAATTGTAATGTTTGAAGATGGCCCGCTTGAATCCTTATCACCCTTATCGCAAGCAATTAGTAAAATACTTAATACTAGTATTAATACATAACTTAGTCTTTTTTTCATTTGATTTAATTCTTGAGTTAGTAAAATAAAATTAATATAATTTTTAATTTAAATCATTTATTTCGAGTTTATTATATCGAAATATTTATTTTAAATGGAATTTTACTTACAAAAGGAATGTATTTTAAGTCCTATTTGATTAACTAATCCTTCTAATTTAGTAGATGCAAAAACCGCTTTATTTAGCTTAGTTTTGGATGGATTAATGCTGTAGTTTTCACTGCTATAAAAGTTAGCTTTTTGAGCCAGTGCTACTTCAAATTCGGCGCGATGCATGTCACAATAATCAAATAATACACCTTGTAAATTGGTTTTCATGAAATCTACCGCAAGTAAACTGCAGTTAGTAAAATTCGCTGCATGTATTGGTAGCGTATAGAATTTTGAAAAATCCAAACGGCAATGGTCAAATTCAACCTCAAATAATAGCCGATCACACATGGCAAAATTTAGGTTTTTCAAGTTGCAGTTCACAAATTTCACCGATCGCAATGCCACGTGGTTTATTTGGGCTCCTTCAAATTGACAATAACGAAAAGAACAGGAAAGAAAGGTGACTCCCAAAAAATTGCAGGCGCCAAAGTCACAGTCAATAAATGTACAATCTTCAAATTCGGTCAGGTTAAGTTCGTCACGAGTGAAGCATTTGTTGGCGATTGTTGATTGATAAATATAAGAAGTCAAGCTATTTTTTGGGTGGATTTACGAATTGAAAAGTACGTTAGTATTCCTTAAACCACAGCAGTTTAAAGTGAAATAATCACTTCGTCTCAAATTAAGTATATGCTTGATTTGTTTTACTCAGAAGCTGCGTTGACTGACAGCATAATCAACAAAGGTCATGATTTTAAACTTCTAAAATTCGAAGATGAGACAATAGGATTTGCTGCTTTTGAGCATAATTATCTCAATCAAAAAGTGACGCGATTGCATAAATTATATCTGCTTCCCAGTTCTCAAGGGAAAGGGCAGGGCAAGTTATTGTTAGAAGCGGTCGTTGAAAAGGCAAAAGAAAGTTTGTCGCTTAACATTTCGCTAAACGTTAATAAATTTAATTCAGCAATTGATTTTTACAAGAAACTTGGATTTGAAATTGTTGGTGAAGAAAAATTACCCATCGGCAACGATTTTTTTATGGATGACTACAAAATGGAGTTGCAACTAAAGTAACTACTTGACAACAATATGTCCCCAATTTTCTCCGGAAATAATTCGATTAAGATGCGTGTGACTAATGCCAAATTGTTTTGCAATTAAATACTTACGTGTATTTCCTTTCGGGTTTAGCAACATTTTCTTGATGCGAATCACCGTTGTTACACTCAATTTTCGACCATCAGATTTGATGTTGTGCTCTAAAAGGTCTTTCTTGGCTCTAATTACTTTTGGACTTCGTTTGTAATGCGCTAGTCTTTCAGCATAGTTCACCCAACGTAGATTATTAAAATCGTCATTGTCTCTGCTAAAGTCTAAATGAATAACAAACTGCTGGTCTTCGGATGTTTTTGGAATAAAGTACTCTGCGACCAGTTTATAAACAAATTTTAATCTGTTTCGCGTTCCATCTCCGTCTTTTTCTTTGTAGCGAAAGGCAACGTAACCGTCTGATCGACCTCCTTTTACGATGTTACCATCTTCAATTTTGTCCATAAAACTGGCTATTCTTCCTTTGTTGGAAATCGCATATCGCTTCTTTAGTGCAGTCTCAAAGTTAATTTCTTTGAAAACTTCATTAGGGTATTTTCTGATCATTCTTAAATGTAAAACTAATAGTTAAAATAATGTGGTATATTATTTTGCATATTTGCTTTGATGTGATATTTCAAGTAATTTGCAATAATTTCTTAGGTCAAATATAGATTTTTTTTCGAAAATATCATTATTGTAATTTAAATGTTAAGCATGTATTAACTCTGATGAAATTAATCATCGTTTTCTCTTGCTTTATTCGTAAATTTGAGAGGAATAAATGTAAAATATCAAACAGAAAGAAATGCGAATCTTATTAATATTGCTTGTGATTTTTGTAATTTCCTGTTCAAGAAAAAGCAGCAACGAATTTAAAGTAAAGAGTGGAGAAATAACAGAAAGCGTTTATGCTTCTGGAGTGGTCAAATCGGTGGGTCAGTATACTGTTTTTTCTACAGTAAATGGAATTTTAAAAAAAACAAAAGTCGTTGTTGGTCAGCAAATTAATGAAGGGCAACTCTTATTCGAATTGGATGCTGATAAGGCTAAGCTGAATGAAGAAAATTCAAAACTAGTTTACCAATTAAGCAAGGAAAGCAATCGATATGTACAAGATAAGATTGCTGAAATGGAACTCAAAGTTCAATCGGCGAAAGACAAGTTGATCCTCGACGAGTCTATTTATAAACGCAATTTGAGAATCAAAGAATACCAAGTGATTTCAGAAATCGATTTTGAGCGCGTAGAATTAGGATATAAAAGTTCAAAAATTGCTTACGAATCTGCTAAAAAACAACTCAATCAACTCAAAGCGCAATTGAATAATGAACAAGTTCGCAATGCGAATAACCTTAAAATTAGTCAAAAATCTCTGAGCGATTTTGAAATAAAAAGTGCTTTCTCAGGAAGACTTTTTGATATACTTGTCAAAGACGGAAGCCTGATAACAACACAAACACCATTGGCGATTGTTGGTGAAATGAACTCTTTTTTCATTGAATTGGAAGTTGACGAAAATGATATGGTTCGCGTAGGAATTGGTCAAAAAGTATTAGTTAACTTGGATAGTTACAAGAACCAAGTATTTGAAGCCACTGTAGATAAGATTTATCCGATAATGAATGAGCGTTCTCGGACTTTCAAGATCGAAGCACATTTTATCAAAAATCCACCAAAACTATACCCGAATCTCACCGCTGAAGCTAATATTATTATTCAGACAAAAGTACATACGATTACGATTCCGAAAGCGTATCTACTTCCCGGTGATTCGGTTTTGCTTGATGGTGACAAAAAACGCAAAGTTACTTTGGGATTGAGCGATTATCAAAAGGTTGAAGTTACTGCAGGATTGAAAGTCGGGGAAATTATTTATCAAGCGGAATAATGAACTTCAAACTCATACTCAATATTGCAGTCCATTTGCTTCGAGCAAGATTGAAACAAACTGTAGTTGCGGCCGTTGGTGTAACATTTGGAATTGCCATGTTTATTTCATTGGTGAGTTTTATGAACGGTCTTAATGATTTGCTCGATGGACTGATGCTGAATAGAACACCACACATTCGTTTGTATAATGAAATCAAACCCTCAAAAGATCAACCGATAAATATTGCGGATCAATTCAAAGAAAAAGATAATTTTATTAGTTCCATCAAACCGAAAGATCGAGGGAAATCAATTTACAACTCTAAATCAATTATAAAAGTGTTAAAAGAAGATAAGAGAGTTATTGATGTCGCACCAAAGATTATGACACCCGTATTCTTTAATTCAGGAACGATTGAGATTTCTGGAATTATTAATGGGATTGATGTTGCTGCAGAGGAAAAGTTGTTTGCTTTTAGTGATTATATTATTGAAGGAAAAATAGGAGAGCTGTCGCAAAATAATAGCATCATCATCGGTAAAGGCTTGGCGGATAAGATGCTGAAAGTAAAAGGCGATGTCATTAAAATCACAACCTCAAAAGGAAATTTAGCATCACTAAAAATTGTTGGAATTTCTCAAGTTGGGATTTCGGAAATAGACGATGTTTCCTCCTATACCTCATTAGATACGGCACAAAAACTATTAGGCGAACCCACCAATTATATTACGGATATTCAAATCAAGTTGTTTGATATGACTACGGCTCCAATGGTAGCAAAAGAAATGCGCGCTACTTTTGATGTAGATGCCATCGATTATCAAACGGCAAATTCACAATTTGAAACAGGAAGTTCGGTGAGAAGTATCATTTCCTATGCGGTTGGAATTGTGCTTTTGATTGTGGCCGGATTTGGAATTTACAACATATTAAACATGATGATCTATGAAAAAATGGACAGTATTGCCATCCTTAAAGCAACTGGATTTTCAGGGAGCGATGTGAAGTGGATTTTTGTCAGCTTATCCTTGATCATCGGTTTAGTTGGGGGTGTTTTTGGATTAATATTCGGTTATATTTTCACTTCTATTATTGACATTATTCCTTTCGAAACTGCCGCATTGCCAACCATCAAAACGTATCCAATCAATTATGATCCGATGTTTTATTTTATTGGAATTTCATTTGCCCTTTTTACAACTATTGTTGCAGGACTTTTCCCTGCATTAAAAGCGAGTAAAGTTGATCCCGTTGAAATCATTAGAGGTAAATAGTATGAGCAACTCAGTTATTGCAGCGAAAGGCTTGACAAAATATTTTTATGACCCGATGAAATTTCAGGTCTTGAAGAATATTGAATTGAACATCAACCATGGCGAATTCGTTTCGATAGTTGGTAAATCTGGCTGTGGAAAATCGACACTTTTGTATTTGTTGTCTACCATGGATACCGATTACGAGGGTGAGATTTATATCCATGAGCAACTTGTCACAGGGCAAAAAGATGTAGAATTGGCACGAATTAGAAATGAAAAGATCGGATTTGTATTTCAATTCCATTATCTCTTATCCGAGTATAGTGTGCTGAGAAATGTAATGCTTCCAGGATTAAAACTAGCAAAACTTTCGTCGAAAGAAGTGGAGCATCGCGCAATGGAACATTTAAGGACATTGGACATGCAAGATCAAGCCCTCAAAATGCCCAATCAATTGAGTGGTGGACAGAAGCAAAGAGTAGCGATTGCGCGCGCTTTAATCAATGATCCGCTCATTATTATGGGTGATGAGCCAACGGGGAATCTTGACAAAAAAAATAGTGATTTAGTGTTTGATATTTTCAATCAATTGACATTAGAAAAAAAACAAACGATGTTGATTGTCACGCATGACAATGAATTTGCGCAGCGAACCCATCGCATTATCACCATGGAAGACGGCGCAATTATTTAATCAGCAAATCATGCTTAAACAATAAGCCTTTCACTTCAGGAAAAGAAAAGACCGCTTTTTTTATTTTGGTTTTTTCCGGATCAATCGTATAATTATAACTGGTTCTGAAATCTGTTTTGTTTGCGATGGCTTTATTGAATTCACTTCGGTATAAGTCGCAACGGTCAAAGACCACTTCGGTCAAATCGGTACTCATAAAATCAACTGCAATCAAACTACAATTGGTAAAGGCAGTACCTTTTATTTTTAGTGTATAAAACTTCGAAAAATCCAAAATACAATCGGTGAATGCGATTTCAAAAATAAGTTTATCGCACATCGAAAAATTCACGTCTTTGATTTCACAATCTTCAAATCTAACTGTTCTCAAGGCGACATGGTTGATTTTAGCGCCAGCAAAATTACACTGAAAAAACACGCAATCAATAAATGTAACACCGATAAAATTGCATACACTAAAATCACAGTTCCTGAAAACGCAACGCTCGAACTCCTTCAAATTCAGCGCGTCGGCGGAGTAGGTGATTTGGTTGAATTCGACATCTAACGTGTAGTTTCCCATTGTCGTAAAGTAACGATTTTGAAATGGTATAAAAAATAAAAAAGCTCCCAATCAATTAGGAGCTTTCTATGTTGTTGTGACCTCGACTGGATTCAAACCAGTAACCTCTTGAGCCGTAATCAAGTGCGCTATTCAGTTGCGCCACGAGGCCATTTTTGTGGGTGCAAATATAAAAATATTTGATGATAAAGCAAGTAGATTGTAAAATTAAATCTGCTATTTTTTTATTTACTTTAAAGCACGAATAGTCACATAATACCGCCATCCAATTATTGCCATTTGCCATTTTTTTGCCTTCGAAATATCAAGTCTTTGTTTTGTAAAACTGGGAAGTAAAAACTTATTGAGCTTTGCTAAGATCGAAAATAAGGAAGTGGTTGATGGCATGGGAAATGGTCAAATAATCAATATTCTGGTTTGTCGTTGGCAATGGCAAAGTTGCGCGATTTCTTCGGATACATATTATAGGATTTGTCACTCGGATTGACAATTACCGTCTTAATCGTGATTTCGTCTCCAAGGATAAATCCTTTCAAAACCATTTGATAGTCTAACAGATATTCGCCACAAAAATAATTGCCGTGTTCATCTTTTTCTATAATCCCAGTGTAAATTCCTTTCGACATTGTATTTTTGTTTAACGTTGCTACAAAACTACACAATTCATGCATAGTAAAACCTACAATCGATTCAATTTTCATCGACATACTTTCTGCGTTTTTATGGAAGTCCCCATGGAATCAATCAATGGCCAAAAAGTCGACTACAAAAGTAAGTCGGGTAGTAG
>CALPOS020000079.1 GCA_943325255.2 Sphingobacterium thalpophilum | reverse complement strand
GGCTGTTTTTGTGTCACCACTGGTTTTGGAGTAGATGAATGGGCAGCGGATTTTGAGAAAAACCTAGATGACTACAACTCGATTATGGTCAAAGCACTAGCGGATCGTTTGGCGGAAGCCTTTGCGGAATATTTGCATGAAAAAGTCCGCAAAGAAATTTGGGGTTATGCCGCAGATGAAAATCTGGATAAAGTCGATTTGATCGAAGAAGAATACAAGGGAATTCGTCCAGCCCCAGGTTATCCAGCCTGTCCCGATCATTTAGAGAAACCAACGATTTGGAAATTACTCGATGTAGAAAAGCAAATTGGTGTAAAACTCACCGAAAGTATGGCGATGTGGCCTGCTTCTTCAGTGTCTGGATATTATTTCGCCAATCCAGAAAGTAAATATTTTGGGTTAGGAAAAATCAAAGAAGATCAAGTGATTGACTACGCCAAACGAAGAAGTATTAGTACGGAGATGGCAATGAAATGGTTGAATCCGAATATCGCTGATTAAGAACAGATCTTGCGTGAGGGATGGCAGCAAGGTGCCGTGCACCGCGAACAGCCCGACGGCGGGAACAGAAGTAAGATTTGGCGCACCGTTTTGAAACCGCCGGCACGCCCAAAAAAATAGAAATTTAGTCGTTTGTTGTTGACGCAAAGAAAACTAAAAACGTACAACCTAGAACATACAATAATTGAAATGAAAGTAAACCAACACATAGAAAAATCGCAAGGAAAGCCCTTGTTCTCGTTCGAGATTTTACCACCATTGAAAGGGCAAAATATTCAATCTATTTTTGATAGTATTGATCCGCTGATGGAGTTCAATCCACCATTTATAGACGTGACGTACCATCGAGAAGAATACGAATATAAAGAACTACCAAGTGGATTATTGCAAAAGAAAATCGTAAAAAAGCGACCAGGTACCGTTGGTATTTGCGCTGGAATTCAGAACAAATATAGCGTTGATGCGATACCGCATATTTTGTGCGGTGGATTTACGAAAGAAGATACCGAGAACTTGCTGATTGATTTGGATTTTCTGGGCATTGATAATGTCGTGGCGCTTCGCGGTGATGCGCTGAAAACAGAAACCTATTTTAAACCGGAAAAAGATGGCAATGAGTCTGCAACCGATTTGGTTTTGCAAATCAGCAATTTGAACAATGGAATTTATTTGGACGAAGATCTGCAAAATACCTCTAGAACTAATTTTTGTATCGGTGTTGCCGGCTATCCAGAAAAACATATGGAAGCGCCGAGTTTAGATAGCGACATTCATTTCTTGAAGCAAAAAATAAAAAATGGGGCGGATTATATTATCACGCAGATGTTTTTTGACAATCAGAAGTTCTTTGATTTTGTTGCTAAATGTCGCGCAGCCGGAATAACAGTCCCAATCATTCCAGGATTAAAACCCATTGCGACCAAAAAACAACTGAACTTGATTCCGCATCGATTTAGCCTTGAGTTACCAGACGATCTTATTATGGCGGTAGTAAAAGCCAAAGACAATGACGCGGTAAAGCAAATCGGGATTGAATGGTGTATTGAACAGAGCAAAAGCTTGGTCGCAGCTGGAATTCCAGTATTGCATTATTATTCGATGGGTAAATCTGAGAATATCAAAGCGATTGCAAAAACGATATTCTAATAAAAAGAATATATTTGCGGCATTGCTTGGCATATGAAAAATAAATTTAGTCTCCTTTTTATCCTTTTTAGCTTCATTGCTTTTGGTCAACAACTAGATGACACCAATGCAATAGAATTGAGTTTCTTGCGTGGAAACATCATGCCGCATTCGCCAGAATTGTATCATCTCATTACGGGCCATCCCGAAGGTTTTTTGTTGAGTTTTTCTAGAAAGACTCATGGTAAAGAAGCATGGCAAAAGCTCTACAATTACCCAGACTATGGAGGTTATTTTATTTATCAGGATTTTAAGAATGAAATTCTAGGCAAAAACTACGCGATTGGAGCACATTATAATTTCTATTTTTTGAATAGAAAATTGCAGTTCAAAATTGCCCAGGGAATCGCGATGACTACAAATCCGTACGACAAAGTGGAGAATAGTAAGAACAGAGCATTCGGTTCTAAATATATGGGAAATACCAACTTTATGTTGAATTTCAGGAAAGATCATATTGTGGATGGACTTGGTTTGGAAGCTGGTTTTTTCTTTACCCATTATTCTAGCGGCAGATTTAAATCGCCTAACAGTGGACTAAATACCTATGGAGTGAATTTGGGCGTCAACTATGATTTCTGCAAAAAGCAGACTAAAACAGTGGATACTGTTTCGATTAGCAACAAATTTAAAGAGCCAATCAAGTTTAATTTCGTTTTTCGTTCTGGTTTTAATGAAAGTATTGTCATTGGCAGTGGACAGAAACCATTCTATCATATCGGATTCTACGCAGATAAGCGGATAAGTAGAAAAAGTGCTTTGCAATTGGGAACAGAATTGTTTATGACAACTTCAATTAAAGAGTATATTAAATTTCGATCTATTGCCTATCCAGACGACAATATAGATGCGAATACAGATTATAAACGAGTAGGTATATTTGTCGGTCATGAATTATTCATTAATAGAATTTCATTGGAAACGCAGTTGGGATATTACGTTTACCGACCATTCGATTTGGATGTATCGATTTATGATCGGTTGGGAATTAAGTACTATTGGACGCCAAAAATATACTCTGGAATCGCTGTGAAAACGCATGGATTCTTAGCAGAAGCAACTGAATTTTCAGTAGGAGTTCGATTATAAAAGATAAGAAATGAAAAAAACGTTATTTATTATTTTGACCATACTGCTATTTATTAGTTGCGAAAAACCGAGTGATTGCATTAAATCGAGTGGCCCTATAAAATCTAAAGTTTTTACTGGATTGACTTTCTCAAAATTATTGGTTAATAAGAGAATCAACGTCGTTCTTATTGAGGGCGCGGAGCACAAAGTAGAAGTGCAAACCGGGGAGAATCTCATTAATGATATCGAAGTTACAGTGGAAGGAGATTTACTCAAACTTTCTGATAACACAACGTGCAATTGGGTTCGCGATTACGGAAATACGATTGTATACATAACAGCGCCAAATATTACCCAAATCAACTCCAAAACAGAACAAAATATTTCGTCAGAAGGCGTACTCCATTATCCCAATTTGCATATCATTTCCACCAATTCAAATGACGGCTATAGTGGCGTAGGAACTGGTGATTATTACTTAAACGTTGACAATGAGTCGGTCACGATTGAAAATAATGATTTGGGACGTTTCTTTATTACAGGAAATACCAATAACTTGTACGTGTTTTTTTATGAAAATGGAGGTATTTTTCACGGCGAAAATCTATTTGCCAACACGGTATACTTTTACCATAGAGGCAGCAATGATTTATTTATCAGACCTATACAAGTGCTAAGAGGAGATATCTATAATGTAGGCAATGTCAATTGCTATTCTCGTCCGCCAGTAGAAAATGTTCATGTAATCGAACATTATCGAGGTCGATTGATTTATCGCTAGTTTTTAGGAGCTTTTTCACGCTTTCGCCTCTGTCTCTCCATGGTATTCTGAGGACGCCGGCTCACACGAGCGCAGCGAACTGGCGAAGTAATCGGGGCTAGGAATCTCGCTTCCAACGAAAGTTCACTCATCACTCTTTACCTGTCACTTCTCTAAACAAACTTTCTAAATTCTTGTTTTTTAAATTGAGTTGCAACGTTTTCAGTCCATTTTCTTGTGCAAAATCAAACACTACAGAGCGCATGTCTTGATCGGATTCAAAAGTCAGTTCCCATAAATTTTCGGCAGTATTTACTGCGCTAGCCAAACCAGGAACTGAGCGAATCAGTTCATCGGTAACCGTTCGGTCAAATTCAACATCAATAATCTGCTCTTGTGACACCGAAGTCAGTCGATCGATTTTTTTATCCGTCACAATTTTTCCATGATCGATGATAATCACCCGATCGCAAATCGCCTCTACTTCTTGCATGATGTGTGTTGATAGAAAAACGGTTTTGTCTTTGCCGACATTGCGAATCACATTTCGGATTTCAACCAACTGATTCGGGTCTAATCCTGTCGTTGGTTCATCCAAAATCAAAACATCTGGATTGTGAAGCAACGCATTCGCCAAGCCTACACGCTGACGGTAGCCTTTTGATAATTGTCCGATTTTTTTATGTCGCTCAGACATCAAACCGGTAAGTAGTATTACTTCTTCAATTCGACTTTGAGATACACCGTAAACGTTGGCATTAAATTCTAAATATTCACGAACGTACAAATCCAAATACAACGGATTGTGCTCTGGTAAGTAACCAATAGATTGCTGAACAGATTTTTGCTGGGTAGACACATCAAAACCGTTGACAATTGCGGTTCCTTCATCGGCAGACAAATAAGTCGTCAAGATTTTCATCAACGTTGATTTTCCCGCTCCATTTGGACCCAAAAAACCCACGATTTCGCCTTTCTGAATCGTGAAAGAAACTTGGTCTAACGCTTTTTGTGCGCCGTAATTTTTAGAAATAGCATGAACTTCTATCGACATATATTTTGATTTGAAACAAAAGTAAAGAATACTCTAGGAAATTTTCAAAAAAATAAAATCTTTTGTGATACTGTAAACTTTATTTTTTACTTTAGCAATCCAATAAAAATTTACCCATGTTGAATAACCCTTGCTGTTTTAGCAATGCTCTTTATTTCTTTTGGAAATAAGTAAGGGATTGTCGCAAGGTTATATGAAAAATTATTAATTCAAACAAAAATAATAATCCCGGTTTCGATCGGGATTTTTTATTTAATACTTATTTTTGCTAGTGTTTTGCAACGATTGAAACAGTATTAAAAAAAATGAGAAAAATACTCAGCCTTCTGAGATGATATCAAATCAGCTAGTTAAAAAATATTGCCGATTAGATTGAAAAATGAACAATCCCTATGGAAAATTACGCAGGAATGAGAACTTGGCTGGATGATTTTAAGTTGTCGCATCCTTTAGTAATCGCCGGACCGTGTAGTGCCGAAACCGAAGCGCAAGTTTTGAAAATCGCACACGAATTGAAAGATTCCGATGTGAGTATTTACCGCGCTGGAATTTGGAAACCGAGAACGCGACCTGGTGGATTTGAAGGCGTGGGTGCCATTGGTTTGAAGTGGTTGCAAAAAGCTAAAGCCGAAACGGGATTGCTTATGGCGACAGAAGTGGCGAATGCTGCCCACGTGAAATTGGCATTAGACCACGACATTGATGTGTTGTGGATTGGCGCGCGAACAACTGTAAATCCGTTTGCGGTGCAAGAAATAGCAGATGCGCTCCAAAATACCGATAAAATTGTCTTGGTAAAAAACCCAGTCAATCCAGATTTAGCATTGTGGATTGGTGGAGTAGAACGTTTATATAATGCAGGGATAAAGAAATTGGGTGTGATTCACAGAGGCTTTTCGACGTATGAAAAAACCAAATACCGCAACATTCCAGAATGGCAAATTGCAATCGAATTTCAGAGTCGTTTCCCAGATTTGCCGCTCATTTGTGATCCGTCGCATATTACAGGAAGACGGGATATGATTCTCGAAGTCTCGCAACAGGCGCTCGATTTGAATTATGATGGGTTGATGATTGAAACCCATACAGATCCTGATTATGCATGGAGCGATGCCGCACAGCAAGTAACACCAACGGTTTTGAAACAAATTTTTAAAGCGCTGAAGATACGTAAGATCAGTACGGATGAGGAAGATTTTAATATCAAAATAGAGAATCTTCGAGCGGATATTGATATTGCCGATAGTAAATTACTGGAAATTTTAGGCAAAAGGATGAAGATAGCTGAACAAATTGGAGCGTTGAAAAAAGAGAAAAATATTGCAGTGTTACAAAACAAAAGGTGGAACGAGATTCTAATAAAGATGATATTGGAAGGTGAAGATAAAGAGTTGAGTGAAGAATTTATTTTGAGATTATTTAAGGCGATTCACCAGGAAAGTATCAGTCATCAGGAACGAATTATCAACTCCTAATTTTAAATTTTGAATTTTAAATTTTAAATTAGTAGAACACAATGAACGAAAGCCTTAATTTTGTCATTCAAAATCTAAAATGCATCATTCAAAATAAATAATGACAGGACTCGTCTATAAATCTACCGGAAGTTGGTATACCGTAAAATCCGAACAAGGAGATTTTATCGAATGCCGTATCAAAGGTAAGTTCCGCATGAAAGGTATCAAAAGTACCAATCCAATTGCAGTGGGCGATGTGGTCGATTATGAGCTTGATGAGACTTCGGATGCCATTACAGGAACGATTCACCACATTCACGAAAGGAAGAATTATATTGTTCGAAAGTCAGTCAATTTGTCGCACCAAATGCACATCATTGCCTCGAATGTGGATTATGTTTTTTTGTTGATTACGATTGACAATCCGCCAACGACGACCAATTTTATAGATCGATTTCTAGTCACTGCGGAAGCTTACGGTATCGAAACTATTTTGGTTTTTAATAAGATTGACACTTTCGATGAACCAACATTAAATGAACAACTGTATTTGCAGCATATCTATCAAGAAGTGGGTTACCGCTGCCTTCGTGTTTCTGCCAAAGAAAACAAAGGAATTGAAGAATTGAAGCAATTGATGTTAGGTAAAGTAAGCATGTTTTCAGGACATTCAGGCGTTGGTAAATCTACATTAGTAAACGCAATGGAACCTAGTTTGCATTTGAAAACGAAAACCATATCAGAACAAAGCAAGCAAGGGCAACATACGACGACATTTGCAGAAATGTACGATTTGAGTTTTGATGCGAAGATTATTGATACGCCGGGAATCAAAGGCTTTGGGATTGTCGATTTAGAAAAAGAAGATATCAGCGGCTATTTTCCAGAGTTTTTCAAATTAAAAGATCAATGTAAGTTTAATAATTGCTTGCATAAAGATGAACCCAATTGCGCTGTCAAAAAAGCTCTTGAAAACGATCAGGTGTCTTGGTCACGGTATAAAAATTATCTGCATATTTTGGAAGGCGATGAAGAACATTACCGCACAGATGTCTATAATGAAGACCGAATTATTAGCGATCAGTCTCGAAAATCTTAGTGTATGAAAGTGGTCATTCAAAGAGTTTCGGAAGCAGCGGTTACAATCGCTGAAAAAAAAGTAGCCGATATCCAAAAAGGGCTACTTGTTTTAGTAGGCATTGAAGAAGCGGACACACAAGAAGACATTGATTGGCTGGTCAACAAAATCGTCAATCTTCGCATCTTTGGAGATGAAAATGTGGTGATGAATTTGTCCGTCAAGGAGATCAATGGCGATATCATTGTAGTCAGTCAATTTACTTTACACGCTTCTACCAAAAAAGGAAATCGTCCTTCGTATTTAAAAGCCGCCAAGCCAGAATTTTCCATTCCCATGTACGAACAATTTGTGAGCAGTTTAGAATTTGCTTTAGAAAAGCGCGTCCAAACCGGAATTTTTGCTGCAGATATGAAAGTTTCGTTGCTCAACGATGGCCCAGTAACGATAATTATGGATTCAAAAAATAAAGAATGATGAATATACAAAACGCTCAACTAGAAGTCGACAACTGGATCAAAGATCACGGCGTTCGCTACTTCAACGAACTCACCAATATGGCACAGCTCACCGAAGAAGTCGGCGAAGTAGCCCGAATTATTGCCCGGCGATACGGAGAACAGTCCGAAAAAGAATCCGATAAAAACAAAGATTTAGGAGAGGAATTAGCCGATGTGGTTTTTGTCGTTTTATGTCTTGCCAATCAAACTGGCATCGACCTTCAATCGGCTTTTGACAAAAAAATGGACATCAAAACCAACCGCGACCACGACCGTCATCACAATAACGAAAAACTGAAATAGTGAATCTATCGCTGCAGCTTTCCGAAGTACATGCTTCGTCAACGGTTTCTATTGCTGGTTCGAAATCTGAAACCAATAGATTGCTATTGCTGCAAGCGCTGTTTCCCAATATTACCCTTGAAAACACATCAAATTCAGATGATTCCGAAGTAATGGTAAAGGCTTTGGCAACCATCAACCACCAACCATCAACCGTCAACCACTTTGTCGATATTCACCACGCAGGAACCGCCATGCGTTTTCTAACTGCGTATATCGCCATTCAAGAAGGTCGAGAAGTAGTGCTAACCGGCTCCGCAAGAATGAAAGAACGGCCTATCCAAATATTGGTCGAAGCCTTACAACAACTCGGCGCCGACATCACTTACGAAGAAGCCATTGGATTTCCACCACTCAGAATCAAAGGAAAAAAGCTCCTCAATTCAAAAGTGTCGCTCCAAGCCAACGTAAGCAGTCAGTATGTTTCCGCTTTATTGCTAATCGCCCCGAAACTAGAAAACGGATTGCAATTGACTTTAGAAGGTGAATTGACTTCCGTTCCTTACATTCAAATGACTTTAGATTTAATTCATCAAATTGGCATCAAAACCACATTCGACACAAATGAAATTACTGTCACACCGAGCGCAGTCGAGGTGCAACCATCAACTATTGTTGTTGAATCCGATTGGTCTTCCGCGTCTTATTTCTATTCCATC
>CALPOS020000078.1 GCA_943325255.2 Sphingobacterium thalpophilum | reverse complement strand
CGCTTTCAAACACTCAGCAAAACGATAATAATAGACCGAATCTACATCCTTACTCAATTCATATAATTTAGCATACCATTTGGCAGCGATTTCAAGATCACTATCAAAGAACCTTCGATTTGCTACAATATACAGCATGTCTATCGACTGATAACCTTTTTCTAAAATCCTTTCGTAAGATCTCGCAAGATCAATCTCTAAATAATCTTTTTTCTTTTGCGGAATGACTAGATCAACGCAGGTCGGTTTTAATTTTTTTGCATCAACCTTAATTAATTGTATAGCTATTTTGTTTTTAACAACTGGTTTGGCTTTCACGTACTTGGGTGTCACCACTCGAACGTTGTTGGGACCTAAGTCGTTTGTGCTCACCAAGATTAAAGTTGACACTTCGTCAGTCGTAATTCGTCCGTCAAAAGTCATGTTGATGCGCTCCTCAACTCGATACGATTCTATATCTGCGATAGTAAGTTCAGAATTGTCTGCGACAAATTCTTTATTTTCATTCAAAGCATTTGGCAAAATTTCTTTACTTGGTTGCGCAAAAATGCACAAGGAAAAAAAACTTGTAAACGCTACAAAAAATGGGGCTGTATTTTTCATAGTTTCTCGATTAAGATTGTATTTATATTTCTTAATTCGAGGGCTAAGTTACTGCGCCATTTACCACAAAATAAATTTATTCTATCAATAACTAGAAAACTCGTTGAAATACAGAAAGTGTTGATACCATTAGGATAAAACGGTATTTCCTCGATTTTTTTGTGCCGTTCAGCACAGCTGAATAACAACGGTAAAGATGATTTCTTTATTCTTTTACAATCTTAAGAATACGGTTCCCGATTGAAGTTTCAATTTTCAGTAAATAATGACCCGACTGAAGTGAACTTAAGTCAGCGGAATTATTTTGCACCGATTCTGTATAAAGTTCACGCCCCATCATGTCATAAATCATGATGCGTTTGATGCTTTGAGTTGTAGCAAAATTAAGGACGCTATTTACTGGATTTGGGTAAATCACAAGACGCTCCTCATTAAATTGATTCGTTGATAGTGATGAAAACCAAGGCTGTCCAGCATTGACGCCCCAAATATAGTCAGCCAAATTCGGATAATCAATAAACGGATTTCTATTGACTTGCCAGGTATAGATATAATTATTGCGATTCATTTCAAAATCATCTTTCGGATCAGTTTGATTCCACTGCAACAACAAAGACAAATCTCCTAATTGCCCGACTGTTGTATTGGCAGGATTACCATTAACAACACTCAATGCATTATAGCGAACCGCCATATAAAAAACAGCACGCGCTACGTCGCCGCGCCAACTGCCCTGATTGCCTGTTGGTCCCATGTATTCGCCGTAATCTTTATTGCCACGTGAACTGTTTTCGGGTCCATCTTCCGCACGAATGTGATGCGCATCGGCATGGCCCGCTAGTATATCATTGGCATCTGTTGTAGCCCAGACATTGATGCCATCGGGGATACTTACAGTTCCATCTGCAAAACCACCTCGAGATTGCGGATAAATGTGTTCTCTATTCCATTTTCCTGTATTGATGCCTGTTTCCTGAATATCCAGTTTTGAGCGAGGAATTTCAGTGTACATTAACCAAACTTGGTTGCTATTTAAAGGATTCTGATCGGCTTTTTTAATTATGGTTTCAATATCTCCATAATTATGGGCATGAACTAACGCTGGATTGGCTATAATATCCTGAATTGCTTGCTTCAAGACCGCTCCAGATTTCCCTTCTAATGAATCGTAATAACCCACGGGTGCAGTACTCGAAACCAACCCATAGGTCGGGTTTAAAGGTGTTCCCCAAGGCGCTACTGCAAAATCATTATCTACAATTCGAACGATTACGTTGTCATTCATTCGAACGTATTGAGATGGAATGGTACTGATGTTAATTTTCATATTTTCATCACCCTCATCAACAACATCATCGACTAAAGTAATTGTTTTCACCGCGGAGTTTGTGCCAGTCGCAATCGTTACTGACAAACTACCAGTATAATCAGAGGTATTGAAATTACCACTAGATAAAGAATAATTGAAAGTCAATGGCGAAGTAACATTGGTTTGCGTAGTGAACGTGATGTCCAAACTTTGCCCTTCCGTATACTCTGAAGCTGCCACATTAATTGACAATCCGTTGTAAATAAAGCCACTCCCATCGTTTGTTGCACCTGGAGTAGGCAGTTTTACTTCGTAGGTTCCGTCATTTTTTCGTTGAATGGACTGGGTGGTTTGAAGTCCATTTAAGTTCTCATCTATTTGCACCGTTACACCCAATGCGGTCATCAGTGCACTGGCATCGGCATCATTCGTGTCATAAACCAAGGCATCGATCAAGTTCGCAGTTGTTGCTGTTGTCCCTGCCGTAAAATCAGTGGCGTTTCCGAGATAAATAGCAACACCGTCTGGTCCATTTTGAAATGTACTATCCGTTATTAATTCGCCGGGAACTGGTGAAACCATACTGTTTCCAATTAATGCTAACCCATTTAAATCAGTGATTATTCCGTCGAGATCTAAGGTAAAATAACTCAAGTTGGCTTGACTTCCCGTACCATTAAATAATACCAAAACATAGCCATTCAACGGAAAACTTGGAGTTGCTGATTTTATTTCGATGAACTGTTTGTCATTGGTACTAGGCGTATCTGAATCGAATTCATTGATAACTAACTGAGCAGAGGAAAAAGAAGAGATCAGTAACAACAATGCGAATAGTAATTTTTTCATGAAATATTTTTAATTTATTGCACAAATATAGGCAATATAATAAGGGATTCTGAAAGCACTGTTGTTAAAGTGTTACCATTAAAACAAGAAACGGAAAATAATTATTAAATCTCTTACTAAAAGATGTACTTTTGCAAAAAAATTGAAATATCACAAATTTGGAGTTCAATTTTAAACATTAAAAATCAATACGTTACCGTTGTTTATGAAATAAGCATCACGTAAAATAGGTGTCAAATACCAATTTATGAACTGCGAATTACATAAGTACAATAAAAAAAATAAGAGTCATCCTATGAAAAAAATTGTGGAATACAGAAAGCTGTTGAATGTTGAAAAAACAGTTACACTAAAAGAATTAAAAACCATTTATCGCAATGCGATGAAAGAAAGTCATCCTGATAAATTCTCCGGCGACGAAGCAGGTCTAAAGCAAGCAGAAGAAAATAGTAAAGAAATCATTGAGGCGTATCACTTCTTAGTAAGCATCAACGCAGAGACTATTGAACAAGGATTACCAGAATACAAAGACACAATAGCCAACGCGACGGTAACGGATTACAAATACGAAAACATTCGATTGATTGTTAACTTTTCGAACGGAAGTGTTTACGAATATATCAGTGTTCCAAAAGCAACGTATATTAAGATGGTGAACGCTGAATCACCGGCTCGATTTGCGAAACGACATATTTTTACTGCTTTTCCATACCGAAAGGTGAGTAATATAGAATAAATGAAAAAGGGTTTGTAAGTTACAAACCCTTTCTTTTTATAGTTTACTCAAGTAACTACCAAACTTGTCTTTAAATTGGTATCCTTCATCCATTCGGTCTTTACTCAATTTATCATATTCTACTAGTCCCCAAAGCAGAAACTCTTTCATAAAATAAACGTCTTTTTGATCGACTTGCGGTTGGTATTTTTTGATTAAGACATTCAATGGAGCAATAGCATCTAACGTTTCTCTGTAAGATTCGTCACTACAATCGTCTAGTAATTCAAAGCCACTTTCTGTAAAGAACCAATCGATAATATCTGAATACGGCGTTTTCTCATTCGACTTTTCCAGCTTTTCCACTTTAGGAAAATACGCAGGGAAAAAAGTGTGAATGGCATCACCCAAAAGATGTTGCGCTACTTGAGCGGCACCTTCTTGCTCGCCTTCATACACCAATTCAACTTTACCAGTAATTGCGGGAATGATTCCCATAAAATCAGATAAACGAACGGTGGTATAATCCGAACCATTTTGCAGGGCACGACGCTCTGCCGTACTAACTAAATTTTCAAAAGCAGTAATACTCATGCGCGCACTAATACCACTCTTGTTATCAATATATTCACTTTCTCTGGCTTCAAAACTAATTTGCTCCAAAAGATCTTTGGCTAAAGACGGAACATAAACCAAGTCGTTTTGTGTTTTATTTAAAGTCGCTTCTTGCGCTGTAATGGTTCTTGCTATGGCAATGGTCTCTGGATAATGCGTTAGAATTTGAGAGCCGATTCGATCTTTCAATGGCGTAACAATGCTCCCACGATTGGTATAATCTTCTGGATTTGCGGTGAATACAAATTGCATATCCAATGGCATCCGCAATTTGAATCCACGAATTTGAATGTCGCCTTCCTGCAAAATATTAAAAAGGGCCACTTGAATTCTAGCCTGCAAATCTGGAAGTTCATTGATCACAAAAATACAACGGTTAGCACGCGGAATCATGCCGAAGTGAATCACACGATCATCGGCGTATGAAAGTTTCAAATTGGCCGCTTTAATCGGATCCACATCACCAATCAAATCAGCAACAGTAACATCTGGCGTGGCTAATTTTTCTGAAAAACGATCGCTTCGGTGCAGCCAATCAATTGGAGTTTCATCTCCTTTTTCTGCAATCAAATCTTTGGCAAATCGAGAAATCGGCTGAAACGGATCATCATTAATTTCAGAACCGGCCACAATCGGAATATACTCGTCCAATAATTCAATCATTTTTCTAGCCAATCGTGTCTTAGCCTGCCCTCGCAGTCCTAACAAATTGATATTGTGACGGGACAAAATTGCGCGCTCCAATTCCGGAATGACCGTATTTTCAAATCCATGAACACCTTCAAAAACAGGCTTTCCCAATTTGATTTTCTCCCGAAGATTGTCCCGCAATTCGTCTTTAATGCTTCTACTCACATATCCCGAATTCCTTAATGCTCCTAAAGTCTTAATTGTCTCTATATTCATTGCTATATATTAAATTCGTAATTCGTAATTCCTAATTTCCAATTCCTAATTCCCAATTCGTAATTCCTAATTCCTAATTCCTAATTCCCAATTCCTAATTCCCAATTCCCAATTCCCAATTCCTAATTCCTAATTCCCAATTCGTAATTCCTAATTCCCAATTCCTAATTCCCAATTCCCAATTCCCAATTCCCAATTCCTAATTCCTAATTCCCAATTCCTAATTCCTAATTTTACCTCACTCGCTTCTTCCGATTCGACTCATAATCTTCAAAAATCATTTCACCCAAGCCCTTCAATCCAGTATAAAAAGCTTTTCCTTGATTGGCTTCTGTAAAATGATTCACAAACCGCTGCAAATACGGGTCTTGTGCAATCATAAAAGTAGTAATGGGAATATGTAATTTCCGAGCTTGCTGCGCTTGATTGTAGCATTTATCTACAATGTATTCGTCCAAACCGTTGCTATTCATGTAATAGGAACCGTCGCGTTCTCTTACACAACTAGGTTTTCCATCGGTGATCATAAAAATCTGTTTGTTGGTATTTCGTTTTCTTCGAAGAATATCCATTGCCAATTGCAAACCCGCTACGGTATTGGTGTGGTAAGGCCCCACTTTTAGATAAGGTAAATCACGAATAGCAATGGTCCAGGCATCATTTCCAAACACTAAAATATCTAAAGTATCTTTTGGATAACGCGTCGTAATTAACTCGGCCAGAGCCATTGCAACTTTTTTAGCCGGTGTGATTCTATCTTCGCCATACAAGATCATACTGTGACTAATGTCAATCATCAACACGGTACTCATTTGTGCTTTGAATTGCGTTTCCTCGACCACCAAATCATTTTCGGTCAACTGAAACGAATCGACGCCATTATTGATTTGTGCATTTCGCAGACTTTCCGTTAGGGAAATACGCTCGAGTCCATCGCCAAAATGAAACTCCCGAAACTCGCCGGTGTGCTCATCGCCATTTCCAGCTTGTTTGGTTTTGTGGTTACCTGTTCCTGCTCTTTTTAAATTTCCGAAAATCTGATCCAAAGCTTGTTGTCGAATGGCGCGTTCTGTTTTGGCGGTAATTCCAAGTCCTGAACTCCCATCGTCTTTCAACTCCTCGCGGAGGTAGCCTTTTTTCTTTAAGTCTTCGATAAAATCGTCAATGGTGTATTTCTCATCCGTAAGTTGATATTCACGATCCAGTTGCCGCAACCAGTCGATGGCTTCATCAAAATCACCCGAAGTATGGGTAATCAATTCCTTAAAAATCGGAAACAGTTTGTCAAACGGCGACAGATTTGGTGCCTGATAGTTCTTGAAAACAAATCCTTTTCTTACTTGATTTTCCATAGCTTATAAAAGTAGTTCTTTTGACAAAGTTGACTCAGAGAACGAGTATTAATTTTTAGTTAAAAGAATTTTCTCGCGTTTCATCAAGTTGTTTTACCAGTTTGCGTAGCTTTGTAATCAATCTAATGCTATTCCATAACAAAATGAATCCCACCGTCAAGAGTTTATTTCCAAATTTTTCGAAAGAATTAATCGACGCAATTGAAACTAATGCAACCTACCAAACGATTAAATCAGGTGAAGTCATTATGCGAACGGGGCAATATTTCAAAAATACAGTGCTTGTCTTAAGCGGGCAAATCAAAATTTATCGAGAAGACGATGATGGCGGCGAGTTCTTGATGTATTATCTACAACCAGGGCAAGCGTGCGCACTATCGATGATTTGCGCCACAAAAAATGAAAAAAGCCAAATCATGGCAAAAGTAATCGAAGACGCTGAATTGATGCTCATTCCGCTAGCGCTTATGGACAAGTGGATGATGCAACATCGAAGTTGGTATGAATTTGTAATTGAAACCTACAGAAGCCGCTTTGAAGAAGTGCTAGAAGTTGTCGACAATATTGCGTTTAGAGCAATGGACGAAAGATTGGAATTCTATTTAAAACGCCATCAAGAAGCTTGTGGTTGCAACGAAATAAAACTTTCTCATCAAGAAATCGCCTCTGAACTCAATACCTCAAGAGAAGTAATCTCCCGTTTATTAAAAAAAATGGAACAACGTGGACTTCTAAAATTGCATCGAAATCAAATCGAAGTATTAAAATAAAATCATGGAGTACTTTGGTTATTTAGCGTCGATTTTAATCGGAATTACCTTAGGACTAATTGGCGGTGGCGGCAGCATTCTTACCGTACCGATCTTAGTTTACTTATTTCAAATTGATCCAGAGAATGCGACAAGTTATTCTTTGTTTATTGTCGGAATTACCGCCTTGGTAGGATCTTATCGCCACTATAAATTGGGGAACCTTCAATTGAAGTCGGCGTTATACTTCGCGATACCCTCTATCTTTTCACTGCTTTTTGTCCGCAAACTGGTCTTGCCTAACATCCCGGAAACGCTTTTTAGAATTCAACAGCTCGAGGTGACCAAAAACCTGCTCATCATGATTGTTTTTGCGATATTGATGATAGCAGCCTCAGTGTCGATGATTCGAAAATCAAAAACGGCGAAAAACCCATCAACGCTCAACATTCCACGTTTGGCTTTTATTGGTTTTTTAGTCGGATTTGTTACTGGATTTCTCGGTGCTGGCGGCGGTTTTTTAATTATTCCTGCCCTACTCTTTTTTGCCAATTTACCAATGAAACAGGCGGTCGGCACTTCCTTGTTTATCATCTTCATCAATTCCTTAATTGGTTTTACCGGCGATTTGATTAATGGCATTACAATCAACTACCCACTTCTTTTTACAATTACTATCATCTCAATTGTCGGAATGTTCATCGGAACCCAATTATCTAAGAAAATTGATGGTGCCAAATTGAAACCTGCATTTGGTTGGTTTGTACTCGTGATGGGCATCTACATCATTACTAAAGAGCTCTTTTTGAAATAATTGCCTTGTGTGACAAAAGTCATAGTTCTACAATTTTTCTGCACTTAACTTTGCGGTATACTATAAAATGACACCATGAAAGTAGAACAAATTTATACCAGTTGTATTGCGCACGCTGCTTATTACATAGAAAGTAATGGTGAAGCAGCTATTTTTGATCCGTTGCGTGAAGTGCACCCCTATCTCGAACGAGCGGCAAAAGATAACGCCAAAATAAAGTACGTTTTTGAAACGCATTTTCATGCCGATTTTGTTTCGGGTCATTTAGATTTGGCTCAAAAATCGAATGCAGAAATAGTGTACGGTCCAACCGCAAAGCCAAATTTTGAAGCTATTGTCGCCGAAGACCATCAAGTATTTGAAGTAGGAAACTACACGGTAAAAGTACTGCATACTCCCGGTCACACAATGGAAAGCACTACCTATCTGTTGATTGATGAAACAGGTCGAGAACACGCCATAATTACTGGTGATACATTATTTATTGGAGACGTTGGAAGACCTGATTTGGCGCAACATGTCATTGCCGATTTAACTCAGGATAAACTCGCCCGTTTGCTCTATCACTCCTTGCGCGAGAAGATTATGCCTTTGCCTGATGAATTAATTGTATATCCAAATCACGGAGCTGGTAGCGCTTGTGGAAAAAACATGAGCAGGGAAACCACAGATACTTTAGGGAATCAGAAAAGAACCAATTACGCTTTAAACCCAAAATTAACGGAAGATGAATTCGTCAAAGAATTGCTGACAGGTTTAACAACTCCTCCTGGTTATTTTCCAAAAAATGTATTGATGAATATCAACGGTTATGAAAGTTTGGATGCAGTTATGGCAAGAGGAAAAAAACCATTAACTCCGATAGAATTCGAAACCATTGCTAATGAAACTAGCGTATT
>CALPOS020000077.1 GCA_943325255.2 Sphingobacterium thalpophilum | reverse complement strand
GGTATCCTTAACAGAGAACTGTAGTATTGCCTTGTTTTTTGTAGACGAAATACAGTGAATATCGAGGTGAATCTCCCCAAAAGAGGTAAACTTCAGGGCGTTACTTATTAAGTTGACTAGAATTTGTTTCAATCTTACAGCATCAACAAAAATAAAAACAGGAACATCGTGATCGATAGATAAGTCTAACAAAATTTTATTTTGTTTTGCTTGGTGTTTGAAAAGTTCGATGACTTGATGACTAAGTTTGATGATGTTTACTTCCTCTGTATTTAAGTCGAGTTTGCCTGCTTCAATCTTTGAAAAATCTAAAATGTCGTTGATGATTTCCATCAGTGAATTGGCGGATTCTTGCACAGTTGCCATGTATTCACTTTGGTCTTTTTCTAAATTCGTTTTCAGTAATAATTGTGTAAATCCGATGATTCCGTTGAGAGGCGTTCTAATTTCATGACTCATGTTCGCCAGAAATTCTGACTTCGCTTGATTTGCAGATTCCGCTTGTATTTTCGCTTTTATTAAATCAATTTCTGCCACTTTTCTTTTAGTAACGTCAATAAAGGTGATGATGATTTCGATAATTTCGCCCTCTTGATTGAGGCGCGGAAAACCATTAACGGATAACCAAATAATATCATTTGTAACGGGTCGATTTACTCCAAAGGTTTTATTTTTAAACGGTTCTTTACTCGTCATGATTTCATTTACAGGGTAATTTTCGAGAGGAACAGGATTTCCATCTTCGTAGATAAATTTCCACTGCGGATCGATGGCTAACTTTCCTTTCATTTGATCTTCGCTCAAGCCCAATAATTCAGAAGCCTTGGCATTGCTAATATGAATAGAAGTGTCAGGATGATGAAGTACAACACCGGCTTCTAGATTATTTAGAATTCCACGATACCTTTTTTCATTTTCTGCTAGTGAATCGACGGCAGTTTTTTGCTTTGTAATGTTCTTTCCAAAACAAGCGGCTCCAATGATGGTGTCATTTTCAAACATGGGGTGGATGCTAATTTCAAAACATTGCGCTTCATGTAAATGTGTTTTTGGACTGATAACTTCATGTCTTACATTCTCACCATTAAAAGCTTGATCATACCAAATCTTCCATTCACTAACATGATTGTCTTCGAAAAGTCCTTTGATGAGAATAAAATCATTAATGTTAAAATCGATGTCGCTATAAAACTTCATGCTTTTTCTAAAAGCATCATTTAAGGCAATAAGCTTGTATTCCTTATTGATGCTCCACATCAAATCAGACGTACTATTTATTAAGGCTTGATTTATCATATTATCTAGAAAGTATTCATTAAAGTTACGAAAAATAAACTTGTAGTTGCTGCGAATTATGTATGATTTCTATTTGTATTTTTGAAAACGATAATTACATAAATTAAAAGTGCCCTATGAAGATGATTATTTCACCAGCAAAGTCTTTAGATTTTGAAACTTCAATTCCAGTTCTGACTCCTAGTCAATCAATTTTTTTGAAAGAAAGCAAAGCGATTAGCGCTGTAATCAAGAAAAAATCACCTGCCGATTTGATGCAATTGATGTCGATCTCAAATCAACTTGCGGATCTTAATTGGCGGCGAAATAAAGATTGGAAAACACCTTTTACCAATGAAAATGCTCGGCCTGCCGTTTTTGCTTTTTCCGGAGATGTGTATATCGGCTTGGATGTAAAAACGCTTTCAGAAGAAAGGTTGCCGCTGCTTCAAGAGCGATTGCGAATTCTTTCAGGTTTGTATGGCATTTTAAAGCCATTCGACTTAATACAACCTTATCGATTGGAGATGGGAACTGCTATTTCGATTGGTGATTCTAAAAATCTTTATGAATTCTGGAAAGCAAAACTGACCCATGCTTTAAACAAAGAACTTAAGAAAGGAGAACTTTTGATCAATTTAGCAAGTAATGAATATTTCTCGGCAATCGATGTAAAGGCGTTGAAAGTGCCCGTGATTACACCTGAATTTAAGGATTATAAAGATGGACATCTAAAAATGATTAGCTTTTTTGCCAAGAAGGCGAGGGGAATGATGGTACGGTATATTATCGACACCAACGCTGAGACACTGGAAGACATCAAGGGATTTGATTATGAAGGTTATCGCTTTGATTCCAATTTGTCAAAAGGAAACAAGCTTGTTTTTACACGCTAGTGCGTAAGGACTTAATTTTTAATTAATTGGTTGTTTTTTGTAAGATTTTATTACTTTTACGCTCCTTAAAAATTAGAAGTTATGATTAAACAAAGTTTCATTGCAGTAGGGTTTTTATTTTCTATCGCTGTATTTGCCCAAGATGATTTGATTAACAAAGTCATCAAAAATGCTTCATTAAATTCCAAGTTTGAGTTTGAAGAAATTATCAATTTGGAACGTACTTCAGTGAAGACTCAAGGATCCGCTGGAACGTGTTGGAGTTATTCAGGCAATTCCTTTTTAGAGTCCGAAATGATTAAAAAAGGCAAGACGCCAGTAGATTTGGCGGAGATATTTGCTGCGAGAAATGTTTACTTGGGGAAAGCGAGAAATTACATTCTATTTAATGGTAATTTAGGTTTAGGGGACGGAGGAGAAACGCATGACGTGATGAATATGTTGCGCAAATATGGAGCGATGCCGCAACAAGCCTATACCGTGGAAGATTACGGAAAAGGAGTAGTGAAGTCAGATGAGTTTCAAGCAAAATTTAAGGAAATTCTCGATGATTATATCAAGAATCCTAGTCCAACAAAAGGAACTTCGTGGGTCAAGGACATCAATAACTATATGGATGAAAAGTTAGGTAAACTGCCAGAATCGTTTACCTATGCTGGAAAATCGTACACGCCACAAACCTTCGCTAAAGAGGTAGTAGGTATTAATCCAGACGATTATATGGAGTTTTCTTCTTATAAAGACAATCCGTACTATTCAAAAATGGTTTTGCCTGTTCCGGATAACTGGAGCTACGACCAATTGTATAATGTCCCAATGGAAGAAATGACGGACATCATTGATTATGCTTTATCAAAAGGATATACAATTGCATGGTCATCGGATGTTTCAGAACCTTATTTCAGCTGGAGAAATGGGGTGGCCTTCGTTCCTAATGTGGATGATTTGTATTCCATATCTGATGACAAAAGAAAAACTTTATTTGATGGACCTGCACAAGAGAAAGTAGTAACTGAGGATATGCGTTTAGAAGGATTATATAGTTTATATACCACTGACGATCATGCGATGCAAATTGTTGGTTTGGCTAAAGACCAAAACGGTAAAGAATATTATAAAGTAAAAAATTCTTGGGGAGAAACCAATGACTACAAAGGCTATTTGTATGTTACTAAAGCATTTGTGCAATTGAAATCGACAGGAATACTACTAAATAAAGCAGGTGTTCCTAAAAGCACCAAAGCAAAATTAAGAGCATAAAAAAAATCCTGTCAATTGACAGGATTTTTTTTGATTATATAAAGCGATAAACTTAAAAATCTTCAATTAAGAATTCACCCAGTTTTCTAACATTCTTTTTCCATTTGGTGTCAATACACTTTCAGGATGGAACTGAACTCCTTTAACATCGAATTTCTTGTGACGTAGTGACATAATTTGACCATTTTCATCTTGAGAAGTAATTTCTAAAACCTCCGGAAAATCAGAAGTATTTGTCACCCAAGAATGATAACGCCCCACTTCAAGTACATTTCCTAAACCTTCAAAAAGATTTTCATCGTCTACAATCACTGAAATTTTAGTTGCTATGCCGTGGAATACTTGATCTAAATTGACAATGCTTCCGCCGAAAACTTCACCAATAGCTTGCTGCCCTAAACATACTCCTAAAATGCTTTTTGTACTGGCATAGTGTGCTATAACAGCTTTCAATAAACCAGCGTCGTCAGGAATTCCTGGTCCAGGTGAGAGTACGATTTTATCAAATAGTATTAATTCATCCAATTCGAATTCATCATTCCGAAACACCGTTACTTCACAGTCTAAATCTTCTAGATAATGGACTAAGTTATAAGTGAAACTATCATAATTGTCTATGATTACTATTTTTTTCATTTAATTTAAAATCAGTAGGATGATATCGCTCAATTAGAAGTATTGTTTGGTTGCATCTTGGGTTTTTGATTTAGTAATTAGAAGACGAGTTCTATCTTCAATTCAAATTCGTCGTAAATCGTTCGGTCACCAAGATCGGCAAAGAAACTTCCGGAACCATATTGAATGCCGTATTTTGTTCGGTCGACTATTAGACTAGTGGTCGCTTTGTTTCCTTTTATTTTTAAATCGAAAATTACGGGGTTGGTTTTACCTTTAATGGTAAGATCTCCCACAATTGAATAAGTACCTTTTGCAATGGGTTTAATAGCTTTAAATACCAATGTAGCTTCTTTGAATTCCTCTGTTCCAAAAAAATCACTCGATTTTAAGTGACCTTCCAATTGTGCTTTGTCTTTACCCGATTGGTCGGTGTTGTTTAAGGTGGTCATATCAACTGTAAAACTTCCTTTTGAAAGTTTCTTTTTGGTGTAGGTAAGGGAACCTTCTTTAAATTGCAAACTTCCACTATGTTCTCCAGTAATCTTTTTACCCGTCCAAACAATAGTACTTTTTGTGATATTTATTTTTCGAATCTGTGCCGATATGGAAAGCGTAAAACAAATAAATAGCAGTAGAATAGTTGTTTTTTTCATAATGGAATAGTTAAATTAATAATAAGACTACCAATGGTTTATTCCAAAGTTACAAAACATACCTTGTTCTCGATGTTTATTTTTAAATAAAAATTGAGTCAAAAAAAAACCTTGACAAAAGAGTCAAGGTTTTCTAACAGCAATTTTTCCCTTTTTTTAATTAGAACTGTAGCGAAACAGTTAAGTCGAAATTATCTGAAATAACTTTATCACCAAGATTGTCGAAGAAACTTCCAGAACCATATTTGATGTCATATTTCGTTCTATCAACAACTACTTTTGCAGTTGCGTTATTGTCTTTTACAATTAAATCAAAAGTTACAGGCTTCGTAATTCCTTTGATTGTTAGATTGGCAACCACATTGTAAACACCGTTTGCTTTTGGAGTAACCGTTGTGAAGTTAATACTTGCAGTAGCAAATTTTTCAACTCCAAAGAAATCATCCGCTTTTAAATGTCCTTCTAGTTTTTCTTTTCCTTCACCAGCTTTCAAGTCAGTTACTTCAATAGAAGTCATATCTACTGTAAATTTTCCACGAGCAATTTTGCCGTCTTTCATAAAGAACGCGCCGTCTTTCAGTTTGATCGTTCCTTCGTGTTGACCAGTTACTTTTTTACCAACCCAGTTGATGGTGCTTTTTGCGGCACTGACAGGTTTGGTTTGTGCTGTAGCAGTTACGGTTGATACAGTTACAGCTAATACTAGCGCTAGTGTTTTTAAGTTTTTCATTGTTTTGAATGTTTAAATTAGAAATTGATTATAAAGTTAAAAATAGTTCTTCGTTTGATTTACGCACTTTGGCATAGTGCTGTGTTTGATCTTCGTCATGACGATAACCGATGGTCGCTACAAGAACGGCGTTTAGATTCATTGCTTCTAAACCAAGAATTTCATTGAATTGTGCTGGTTCAAACCCTTCTATTGGGGTGACATCAATCTTTATTTCAGCGGCAGCATTCAATAAATTCCCCAATGCTAAATAGGTTTGTTTGGCGGTCCAAGTATCTCTTTTTTCTACAGGTAAAGGAGAAATTTTCGATTTCATAAAATCGCCATAACCTTTTAGTGCGTCTTCGGGTAAGCCTCTCGTTGTTGTTAGATTTTGTATCACATCATCAATTTCTGTATCACCAAAATTAGTCATGTTAGCAAATACGATGAGGTGTGAGGCATCTACAATTTGACTTTGTCCCCAAGCGGCGGGCTTCAATTTTTCACGTAAATCGGCAGTTTCTATAAAAATAACTTTGTAAGGCTGCAAGCCGTAAGATGACGCTGCCAATCGAATTGCTTCTTTCAGAAATTTTAAGTCTTCGGTTGATACTTTTTTTGTGGCATCGAATTTTTTAGTGGCATAACGCCAATTTTGGTTTTCTAAGAAAGTGCTCATAATGATTACTCGTTTTTAATGGTTCTGTATTTTTCTAACAATTGATTTAAATATTGTAGTTCGTCTGAGGTAAGATTTGACGCAAAGGTTTGTTCATGAGATGTTACTTTAGCATCTAATTCTTCTAAGAGTGCTAACCCTTTTGCTGTGATTAGTATTTCCATTTTTCTTCGATTTACTGGACAAATCTCACGAGTCACATAGTCCTTTATTAAGAGTTTGTCGATAAGTCTTGTGGTGTTGCTATTTTTTGCCAACATTCGCTCTTGGATGTCGCACATGTTGACCGCTGCTCCTTTTTGTCCTCGAAGGATACGAAGCACGTTATACTGCTCCGCTGATACATCATAAGGTTTTAGCAATTCATTAAATTTATCGCCAATTACATTTTGAGCATACATCAAATTGAGGATTACTTTCTTTGCATCATCCAGAGCCACATTTGATTTTATCACTTCTTCAATTTTCATGTCTACAACTACAATATTTGTAGGTACAAAAGTATTCAGTCTTTTTAATATTTGTATATACAAATGTGTTATTTTTTTGTTAACTTACTCTTGTGTTTATTTTTAAGTAATTTGTAAAAGAATATTCCTCGCTCATTCTTCTTTTTTAATATTTTTACAAAAAAAAGCATGGACTTATCACAACAAGAGTGGGCGAATCAATTGGAGCAGGATGACAATGCCGTTATCATTGATGTTCGAACTCCAGACGAATGGGCAGAAGGCATCATTCCGAATGCCTTACAAATCGATATTTATCAGGGACAAGGATTTATATACAAAATAGACGAATTGGATAAATCTAAGAATTACTACGTGTATTGCAAAGCGGGCGGAAGAAGCGCACAAGCTTGTAGCATTATGAATCAACTGGGTTTTGAAAACACTTATAACTTAGTTGGCGGTTTTATGCAATGGAGTGGAGCTGTGGTGATGCCCGACTAGGATCTCAATTATTTACCAATTCGGTTCTTTTCAGCTTCTAATCCGGTTTCTCTTTCACGCGATTTCTTTACAGCATCGCTTCCGAAATTGTAGCTTAGGTTAAAGCGAACTTGACGGCTGTCGTTTCCTCCATCTCCCGTAATTTTCACAAAGTCATATTGCGTTTCTCCATTCCATGGTGAGGTGTAGAGGATGTCTGAAAAGGCTAATCGAGCGGTAAGTTTCTTGTCTAAGAATTGTTTTTGAAAAGCTAGATCTAACGAACCGATACTTTTGGTTCTAAAAGTTCCGCCCCAAATAGATGGCGAACTATACCATCCTGACACTTCCATCATGATGCCTTTAGGTAAATTAAAATTATTCTGTCCGTATAAGCTCAATGTTTGTTGCTTTATTGATAAGAAAGCATCATTTGTGGCAATATATTTACTTTGAAAGGCATTGACGCTTACAAATACATTCCACCATTTCTTTACCTCGAAAGGATACGAAACGCCTACATTGATTACTTCTTCATTGGCCACGTTTCTTGAGGTAAGAAAACTTCTACTTGATCCAGCTGCTTCGATTACTTGCGCAAAATAGTCGGTTACTCTGGTAAAGCTCAAACTTGTGTTTAAAGTATAATTGTAAGTATGGGTTATTTTGAAATTATCCGCATATTGAGGCTTTAAGAATGGATTTCCACGAACAAAAGACAGCTCATCGAGTTGGTACTCAAACGGATTTAGTGATTGGTAATTAGGTCGCTCGATACGTCTACTATAGATCAAAGCAAAAGTGTTTTTATCATTTCTATTGTATGTGATGCCACCACTTGGAAACCAGTCGGTATAATTTCGCTTGACTTGCTCGTTATTGGTCGGAATTAGGGCAATTAATTCTCCATCAGAAACCGTATTTTCTACTCTTAATCCCAATTGAAAATTGAATTTTTTATAGGTTCTGTTGTAATTTAAATAGGCCGCATTTACATTTTCTTTATAAATAAAGGTATTACTTCTATTGGGGTTTAAGGTCTGATTATTTCCGACCACATTGTAAAAATCTAGCGTATTGTCTGTTTCTACCAAGGAAGTTTTTCCTCCGATTCCGAGTTTTCCTTTCCAAAAATTTCGTTCATAATCCGCTTTAAAAGTTGCGATATCAATAGTTATCGGAGTATTTTGAAAACTATTATTCTCATTCAAGATTGTGGTTTCACTATTGGAAAGGTAGGTGTTGGGCTGATAATTCTCTTTGTCATTGCGGTACTTTCCGTAGTCGATATCCATATTCAAACTCACTCCAGTGGTGTCTTCATATTTGTAATTGAGATTTGAATACAAATTGTATGACTTATCTTTTCCAATATTTTTGGCTACCAAGATACTGTCAATGATTTTACTATTGCTCGGGCGAATCGGGGTTCGCGTATCGGTATGACTAAAATTGTTATTAAAATTGCCACTAACAATGATTCCAAAAGTGTTTTTACTGTTGGCATAATAATCATAACCGAGTTTTATATTGTTCGCATTGGTGTCGTTTTTGGTTTCTGACTTTGAGTCGAATATCGTATTGCTTTGCTCTCGATAAATATTGATAAAGTCGTAGTTGCTTCCGAAACGATTGCTGTAATTACCGTAAATGTTCGACTTTTTGTCTCGTGAATTCAAGGACAAGGAATTGATAGCGGTTTCATATTTACCAATATTAACGCCCGACGAAGCGCTTCCATTGGTACCGAATTTTTTATTCTTCTTGAGTTTGATGTTTAAAATACCCGCATTTCCTGCTGCATCATATTTTGACGAAG
>CALPOS020000076.1 GCA_943325255.2 Sphingobacterium thalpophilum | reverse complement strand
CCGTTTTTAATGTACCTATTTGCAAAGTAGAACACATCAAAGATGCTATATTTTATTTGCAAGGTTCCGGAATCAAAACCGTAGCTGCAACAGAAAAAACAGACCAAAACATCTACGATGTTTCGCTCAATGAGCCCGTTGCAATTATTATGGGAAGCGAAGACCGTGGCATCAACCCCTCGGTTTTGAAAATCGTGGATGAAAAAGCGAAATTACCTATGTTTGGCAGTATTGGTTCTTTGAATGTATCAGTAGCTTGCGGCGCTTTTCTATACGAAGCCGTACGTCAAAGAAGTTGAAACTATAAGTAAAAATCCATTTAGTACTTTCTTATGTGTACTTATATGCCTTATATGGTTAATCAAAATTATTTTTTGGACCATATAAGGCATTTAAGTTCATATAAGATTTCAATATTTGATATTTTAGTTCTAATTCAAATTCTTCCTTATTATAATATATTTATTTTCTACTGCATCATAAACTACATCATATTCTGAAGTTGTGGTATGCGTATGATTTGGCAAATCTTGAATGATTTGTAGCGCTAGTTCGCACTCGTTAGGGTCGGGTTTCGGCAGATTTACAAAATTCCCATTTTCATCAAAACGTTGCATAAATTTATCTTCGGCCGGATCATAATCTTCTCGCTCCCAATCATACCGAATCATTTTCTTGTACTCTGGTGTTTTGAAAGTAACAGCAAAAGCAAACCCAACAAGCAATCCAGCTAAATGTCCTTCCCAAGAAATACCTTCCTTAACATTCGGAAAAATATACCAAACCAAACTTCCGTAAACCATAATCACCAATAAAGACAGCGCTACCAAACGATAATATTTGGTTCGAATCCCTTTGAAGAAAATGAAACTTACCAACACATACACCAATCCGCTGGCGCCAATATGATAGGATTCTCGACCAATCACCCAAGTAATCAAACCCGTCAACAGTAGACCGAATCCCAAAACTCGAAAAGTCAGATCGCGATAAAAAAATCGTAAAGCTGCAATCAACATCAATAAAGGAATAGAATTATTATAGAGATGTTCAATATTACCGTGAATAAAAGGCGAGAAGAGAATGCCGCAAATTCCTTTGAGTGTTCTGGGATAAATTCCGAAAGATTCAATATCAATCTGGAAGCGAATACCCCACCAAAAAACTACCCATAAAAATAATACGGAAAGAAATGGAATGGCGATGACGGAGGATGAGAATTTAAAATGATGGTCTTCCATGTTGATGGTTGATGGTTGATAGTTGATAGTTAGCGTTTAATCGATTAACTGTTTAACTGTTTAATCGATGGGCTGTTTATTCGACTAAACGATTCAACGAATTACCGATTAAACAAATTACCAATCAAGCAAATAAACAATTTCACTTTCAATCGGTTGTCAAAAATGTAACCAAAAAAAATGTTGTGCTATTTTGTCAGTTGACCAAAAATTTCATTTGAAAACGATTGCCCTAGCCCAGATGGAAACGGTATCTTTTTGTGCCGGCGTTTACTTCGTCAGTTCGCTTTGCTCGGGTGGCGCAAAAAATTTAGTGTACAGCTGGAGACAGCTCCTAAAAATACAACAAATTACAAAGCTATTTTTGTAGAATTATGGCTAATTTTACGACTTAGAATTTTGAATATTCAACAACGAATTTTGAAGTAAAAAAAGCATGGAAGCACCTTTAGCCGAACGCATTCGCCCACAAAAACTCGAAGATTACATTAGCCAGTTGCATTTGGTTGGTCCCAAAGGTTCTTTGACTTTGCAAATTGAAAAAGGCATCATTCCCTCGTTGATTTTTTGGGGTTCACCTGGCACAGGAAAAACAACTTTGGCACAAATTATTGCCCAAGAATCGAAGCGCCCTTTTTATGTTTTGAGTGCTATTAATTCTGGTGTCAAGGAAATTCGAGAAGTCATAGAAAAAGCGAAACAAAGTGGCGGCATGTTTACGGCAAAAAACCCCATTTTGTTTATTGATGAGATTCATCGTTTTAGCAAATCGCAGCAAGATTCTTTATTAGCTGCCGTGGAAAAAGGATGGATTACCTTAATTGGCGCCACGACCGAAAACCCGAGTTTTGAAGTCATTCCTGCTTTACTGTCTCGTTGTCAGGTGTATATTTTGAATCCATTTACGAAATCTGATTTAGAACTTTTGCTTGAGCGTGCGATGGCGACCGACGTCATTTTGAAAACCAAAAAAATAGAAATCCGCGAATCGGAAGCGCTGTTGCGACTTTCTGGCGGCGATGGGCGAAAACTATTAAATATTTTTGAACTGGTCGTAAACGCGTCGAATGAAAGCGAGATTTTGGTCACCAACGAGCGCGTTTTGCAAATCGTGCAACAGAACACCGTTTTGTATGACAAGACAGGTGAACAACATTACGATATTGTTTCGGCATTCATTAAGTCGATTCGAGGAAGCGATCCGAATGCAGCAGTATATTGGTTGGCGCGGATGATTGAAGGTGGCGAAGATGTGAAATTTATTGCCAGACGAATGTTGATTTTGTCTAGTGAAGACATTGGCAATGCGAATCCAACAGCTTTTATCATGGCGAACAATACGTTTCAAGCCGTTTCAACTATTGGTTATCCGGAGAGTCGCATTATGTTGAGTCAATGTGCGATTTACTTGGCGACATCCCCAAAAAGCAACGCTTCCTATATGGCGATTGGCAATGCACAACAAGTCGTAAAAGATACAGGAGATTTACCAGTTCCGATTCCGTTGCGCAATGCACCAACCAAGTTGATGAAGGAAATAGGATATGGCGACGAATATAAATATTCTCACGACTTTGCGAATAATTTTGCGGAGCAGGAATTTTTGCCAGATGCGATTGCGAATACTACTTTTTACGAACCAGGAAATAACAATCGAGAAAATGGAAGTAGGGAATTCTTAAAAAATCGATGGAAAGATAAATATGGGTATTGAGGGTTCTGGGGTGTAAGTTAGCGGTTGTAGGGTGTAAGTTGTAGGGTGTAAGTTAGAATTTTACATTTACATTTTCCGAAACTAATTTTTCGCTTTCATAATATTCGAAAAACCATTGATTGTCATTCATTATTAAGACGCCTTGCGTGGTTCCTTTGGTAGCTAAAAAAGCACCTGAATTGGAAGTTTTATAAATCGTCATCACTACTTTTGGAGTGGCATCTACTAATTGAAATCCATTGGAAATAGTCTGTGCGTATAGCATTGCTGTATTTTCTTCAAAGGTTTCTCTGAGAATTACTGTGCGATTGACCGACTCGTCCGATTTTTGAATTTCACTATTTTTCTGTTTTGGCGTATAAACATATTGCAAGGCATCAAAAGATTGGAAAGCAGCTCGCAACGCTTGTGTGTACGCAACTTTGTATTCTTTTTCTTTGCTTGTACCAACAGTTGACGCGAAAACCGTATTTTTTTTACAGTCTTTCAAAATCACCTGTAATTTCGTCCTTGTAAAGTTGCCCGTACTGATTACATCTGCATAAAGTTTATCACAATTGGAATCCGTGATTTCCTCTGGCAATGGATCGGTGTCTAAAAACACTTTAAATCCGTATTTTTCAAACAATAATTTTGTGAGGTTATTCAATCGGTATTCATCTTTTTCTCGCAGAAAATCAAATTGAGCAGGCACAATGACATACTGATATTGATTGACTGACAACTGAGCTACCAATAGATTTGCACAAAACAACAGCAACAGAACGAACAATTTTTTCATTTAGAAAATTAATTTAAGTTCTGCTAAAGTAGTTATTTGTGGAATGGAATCTTCCACTTCAATTTGATTTGGATTAAAGAAAAGGGCTTTCATTCCAAAATCGAGTGCGCCTATGACATCTGCGTCTATAGAATCCCCAATCATGATGCTCTCATTTTTGATTGCTTTTGCTTTATTTAATGCATGTTCAAAAATAATAGGATTTGGTTTTTTGGCTCCCGCCATTTCCGAATTGGTGATTGTTTTGAAATAAGGTTCGAGATTGGAATTGGCAATTTTTTTGAATTGCACTTCAGCAAAACCATTGGTGATAATATGCAATTCGTACCGTTCTTTCAAATACTCCAGCACTTCGAGCGCGTCCTCAAACAAATGATTGAAATCGGGCAAAAATCGAATATAATCTTCTGAAATCTGATCGATGTGTGCATCCGAGATTGCAATGTTGATCGCATCAAACGAATCTTTCAATCTCCGATAGCGCAATTCCTCGTGTGAAATGGCATCAACCTGAAACAATTTCCAACACGCTTGATTAATTGGAACGTAATGCTCCATAAACATATCAGTATTGACCGTTGGAAAATCATTTTGAAATATCTTATCAAATGCAAGTATCGAATTTTTATCAAAATCCCATAAGGTATGATCTAAATCGAAAAAAATATGGGTAATCTCGTTTTTCACTGGAATCATTTTATGGTGGCAAAAGTCGGAAAGATTTTTTATTTAGATTCTAAAACGCTAGAGAATTCCTTCATCAGAAAAAGAAAAATAGTTCGTCTCTGTAACAATCACATGATCCAACACTTTGATGTCTAATTGTTCTCCTGCAATTTTTAGTTTTTGGGTGATTTGTTTATCGGAATCGCTGGGTTTTAATGTTCCTGATGGGTGATTGTGCACAAGTATTAATCCAACAGCTCCCTGAGATAATGCTGTTTTGAAAACCAAACGAACGTCAACTAAAGTTCCGGTAATTCCACCTTTGCTCAACTGAAATTTGGACATGATTTTGTTGGCGTTATTTAGATAAATGATCCAAAACTCTTCGTGTGCTAGCTCGCCAATGAGTGGTTGCATGACATCAAATACGGCTTGACTAGAAGTAATTTTGAACAATTCTACCGCTTCTTCTGAGCGTCGCCTTCTACCCAATTCCATAGCGGCTTGAATGGTAATGGCTTTGGCTTCGCCGATTCCTTTGAATTGTAGCAATTGATTAATGGTAGATTTTCCTAAAGCATTCAGGTTGTTATCGACACTTTTTAGAATTCGTTTGCTTAAATCAACTGCAGATTCGTTCCGGCTCCCGGAACCAATAAGAATAGCAATTAATTCGGCGTCGCTGAGTGCAGCTTTGCCTTTGAGGAGTAATTTTTCGCGCGGGCGGTCGTCTTCAGACCAATGGCGAATGGGGAAATAAGTGTTTTCAGACATGTTGTATGGCGTTTAGATTAGTTGTCGGTTGTTGGTTGTCGGTTGTTGATTCCGCAAGGATAAAAGTACAAACTTTATCTTAACTTAGAAATACCAACCAAAAGTTATATGATTTTAACTCACTAGTGCTTTTACCTCATCAAAATTTAATCCTCCGTAATTACCCGAACTCATTAATAATAGTGCTGAATTATCAAGATTCAAATTGAAAAGGTAGTCTTTAAAATCTTTCGGATTGGTGTAGATTATCAAATCATTTCTATTAAATGAAGTGGCAATTTGTTCGTAAGTAACTTCTTCCAATTGTTTTATTTTTACAGCGTCCGGCGAATAAAAAACAACCGCTACATCAGCATATTCTAATGCACCTTGGTATTCTTTTAGAAATTCTGCGTTCAAACTGCTATAAGTGTGCAACTCTAAGCAAGCGATGACCGTTCTGTCAGGATATTGTTCTTTAACAGCCTTCGTTGTTGCTGCCACTTTACTCGGTGAATGCGCAAAATCTTTATAAGCGACTTTGTTTTTACTTTCTGCTATTTTTTCTAATCTTTTAGACGCACCTTTAAAAGAGGCAATGGCTTCATAAAAATCAGCTTCATCCACGCCCATATTTTGGCAAATCCATTTGGCGCCAGCGAGATTGTTGAGATTGTGTGCTCCAAATACTTCAATGGGCATATCACCTTCTGGAGTCGACAATAAAGTGACGCCATTCTCGACTCTATATTTTGGTGTCGAATAAGGTAATTTTCGAATTGGATTCGTCGCTGCTTCTGCTACTCTTTTTACTTCAGAGTCGTCTTCGTTATAAACTAAAATGCCACCGTTGGTAATCAATTGAATAAAAACTTCGAACTGATTGACGTAATTTTCATACGTGGGAAACACATTAATATGATCCCAAGCAATTCCAGAAATTAAGGCAATATTGGGATGATACAGGTGAAATTTCGGTCGACGATCCATTGGTGAAGACAAATACTCATCACCTTCTAATACAATAAAATCATTTTCTTCGGTCAGGTGAACCATAGTGTCAAAACCTTCGAGTTGTGCGCCCACCATATAATCGACTTGAATATTGTGGTAATGCATCACGTGCAAAATCATCGAAGTGATGGTCGTTTTTCCATGAGAACCACCAATAACTACGCGGGTTTTGTTTTTCGACTGTTCGTACAAGAACTCGGGATAGGAATAGATTTTCAATCCCAATTCCTGTGCTTTCAATAATTCAGGATTGTCTGCTTTGGCATGCATTCCTAATATTACTGCTTCAATATCTACTGTAATTTTTCCAGGAAACCAACCCATTTCTTGAGGAAGCAATCCTTTTTTCTCAAGACGAGTTCTTGATGGTTCAAATATAGCATCGTCGCTTCCTGTAACTTGATAACCTTTGTTGTGCAGTGCTAAGGCAAGATTGTGCATCGCACTTCCGCCTATTGCTATAAAATGTGTACGCATTTAGGATTTGTTTTTTTCGTGATAGGCAGCCCAAACTTTTTTCGCTTTTTCTGGTTGCGCCATTTTGTTTTTATATAAATCAGCTAATTTTTGATAAGTAGTTTTTGAATTTCCAATTTCGATAGCTTTTAAATAGAATTTCTCAGCAGCAGCATATCTATTAAAGTATTCTTCAATGTGACCTTTAGATAAGTAGCCATCGACAGGTGAAATTTTAAGCAATTCATCAGCGTATGTTTTGGCTTTGCTCTCGCTTCCACCAACAATTCCTGGCAATTGAATGTATATTTCCAGCAATGCCCAACGTGCTCCAACATGATTTGGATTGAGTTGAATGGCTTTTTTGAATGCCACTTTTACATCATCAAGCAATGAAAGCGCTTTGAACTTATTAGCTTCTTTCGCTTGCATACCCATTGCACCGCCGTATTTGTAAAAGAATTCGGCATTATTAGGTTTCAATTTTGTGAGTTTGAGGTAGAAAGGAACCGCAGCTTCCCATTTTTTATAATGACACTCAATATCCCCCAAATATTCGATTGTATTTAAATCGTTGGGATTTTGTTGTAATGAAGTCTCAAAATAATTTCTTGCGAGTTCATATTTCCCTGACTTGAAACATTTTTCTCCATTCTCAAAAGTCGATTGGGCCAAGATTGACATCGGTAAAATTATTAAAATAAAAAGTAAATATTTCATTTGAGAAAAATGTGTTTCAAAAGTAATAAAATAATGGTGGAATACTTTTGCTAATGCTTCTAATAATCAAAAAAGACTACAAAAGGTAAAAAAAATCGACAAAATGCATTTTATAAATTTTTCGTAAAGCACTAGTAATCAGTACTTTTTGAACAAAAAAGAATACGTCTTAGTGTTTCCCGACACTTCATCGATTATTCGGGTTAGTTACCTATAAAACTTGGAAGCAAGAAATTACGAAAATATATTTGCTGCACCAAATTATAATGCTTAAACCAAATGAATCAAAAATTAAATGCCACTACGGTATGTGACTACCGTTTTTTTAAATGTCACTTTTATAGCTTAACACTGTATCTTTTTTTACTTGTATGCCCCAGCACATATGCCAATCGGGATTTTGGCGATTATGGAGAGGCGGCTGCTACAATAACGACCAGTTTTCCAGCTGGAGTTTACATAATCGACATGGGACAAACAACTCAGACGATTAACAACGGTTTAAAACCATATGGGTTAGTATATGCTTTGATAAATGCGGGAATTCCAGTAAATTGGGCTATCGAACCTACAAAAGCGAAAGATGGTATCGATTTTTACGCTACGACGGCAGCCAATGGTAATAAAGCCTACAGAGGAGGTTCTTTTATTATTAACACTTTTACTTATCCAGCAGCAGTTCCAATAATTAATTCGTGGAAAGCTGCAAATGTAGGACTTGTAGTAGACGGTCCTACTACCACCAGTTTTAGTGCACCGATATACAGAACACTAACGATTTGGCCAAGAGCTTTCTTGGATGCAGCTAATGACACGAGAATTATTCCATATTATGCTAATGCGGGAGTACCTTCTAGCTCCTATCAGATTAATTCAGACCCAACAGAATTGCCATCATGTGGAAGCACCATTGGAACACAAGATATTTATATTCTACCTCACGCTGACCCTCAAGATTGGGATGCTTCATTTGTAGTCGGATTGCAAAACTTTATCAATAATGGTGGGGCCATGTGGGCTAGTTGTCATGCCGTTAGTGCTATAGAGAACATACCTGGCTGTAATTTTTTGAGTTCTACCGGACTGGTGTTGTGGACAGATCATAATGACCCCGCGCCTCCCTACACCTATCGAGATTCAGGAAACCCAGCAATGCAATTTATGGGCATTTTAGATAATGCAACAGCGAGTGGTTCCGAGGAAATCTATTTACCTAAAACAACATGGCGTGCATCAACTTCTGTTGCAGTGTATGACCCTAATTACATTAATACCCGGCCAAATCCGGATGTAAGTTATCTGTTCCCAACAAATCCAGCAGCGGCTGTTGCTTATGGCCCAGCTTTCGGTAACAAAGGAATGGTAATGTACCAAGGTGGACATAACTTAAACAACACAAACAATGGAAGTACTGTTGCTGAAAGGGTTGCTGCACAAAGAGCTTTTTTTAATTTTTTATTGATAGCCGGCACTCAACCTTCAAATACTATTTCACAGCCGGTGATTTCAAATCAAACAACTACAATTTGCAGTGGTTTAGCATTTAATTTGAATCCAAGTGTGAACAGCATAAACTACACATGG
>CALPOS020000075.1 GCA_943325255.2 Sphingobacterium thalpophilum | reverse complement strand
TGTTTTGCAATGGCACCAGCGGCTACTCGACAAGCAGTTTCGCGCGCCGAGCTTCTTCCGCCACCACGATAATCGCGTATTCCATATTTTTTTTCATAGACATAATCAGCGTGACTTGGCCGATAGCTGTCCTTGATATGAGAATAGTCATCAGACTTTTGGTTTGTATTTGGAATGATGAAACCGATGGGTGTCCCTGTGGTTGTACCTTCAATGATTCCTGACAAAAACTGTACTTCATCATCTTCCTTGCGTTGTGTAACGATACTAGATTGTCCGGGCTTTCTGCGAGCCATTTCGCTGCGAATCAAATCAAAATCTAGGGTAATATTTGGAGGGCAACCATCAATGATACCGCCCAATGCTTCTCCGTGTGATTCACCAAAAGTGGTAATTTTGAACAGTGTGCCGTAACTATTGCCTGCCATTGAGTTTGGTTTTGAACAAATGTAACATTTTCGATTAAAAATTGAAAGGTTAGCGACAATTCTTATTTAACATAGAATATGTTGGTTAATGGAAACTTAATTTTAGCAAGACATTTACTACGGTTTCTTAACATTTGAATTGCTTCTACATAATACGATCTGCTTTAATTTGCTAAACTTCAAATTTCATATTTTGAAAAAAAGAAAAGTAGAATTGGTTGTCATTTCGGATGTGCATTTGGGAACATTTGGAAGTCACGCAAAGGAACTGTTGAATTACCTCAATTCGATTAAGCCGAAAACTTTGGTGTTAAATGGAGATATCATCGACATTTGGCAATTTAGAAAATCCTATTTTCCTGCGGTTCATCTAAAGGTCATTAAGAAGATTATTAGCATGGCTAGTAAAGGCACAAAGATCTATTACATCACGGGAAATCACGATGAAATGTTGCGGAAATTTAGTGATACCACGATGGGAGGTTTCTCGATCGTTGACAAACTTGTTCTAGAATTAGATGATAAGAAGGCTTGGATTTTTCACGGAGACGTATTTGATGTATCAGTGCAACATTCAAAATGGATTGCTAAACTAGGTGGTTTGGGTTATGATTACTTGATTTTGATTAATCGACTTGTAAACTGGTGTTTGGGTAAAATGGGAAAAGAACCATATTCTTTTTCTAAAAAAATTAAGGCAAGTGTAAAAAAAGCTGTGAAGCACATTTCCGACTTTGAAACCACTGCAACGGATTTGGCCATTGAAAAGCAATACGATTACGTGATTTGCGGTCATATTCATGAGCCTAAAATCATTCAGAAGTCGAATAAGAACGGCGCAACGACTTATTTAAATTCAGGAGATTGGGTAGAAAACCTAACGGCGCTAGAGTATCATTCTAAACGTTGGAAATTGTATCGGTATAGTGAATGCAACTATACCGAGGAGGAAGACTTGCTAGAGATGGAAACAAATATTAGCCAGCAAATTGTGGCGTCGATTGTCTTTTCTAAACAAATTAATTCCTACTAAAGCAGGATGATATTGGTAAGTTTTTTACTCGTTGATGCCATCTTTTGCCATTTTTAATTTTTATATTTGCGCCAAATTCTAATAATATAAATAGATGAAAAAACTAGTGTTATCAGTCTTATTTATTAGCGGATTCGTATTGAGCGGACACGCGCAAAAAATTTCAGAAAATGCATTGGGATTGCGATTGGGTGATAATGATGGATTTGGTGCGGAAGTAACTTATCAAAGAGCGTTAGGTGACGCCAATCGGTTAGAAGCAGATTTGGGTTGGAGAAACAGCAGAAATGTGGATGCAATTAAACTAACAGGTTTATACCAATGGGTATGGAATATTGATGGGAATTTTAATTGGTATGCTGGTGCTGGCGCTGGACTTGGTTCTTGGAGATATAATACAAATGGATATAGTGACAGCGGAACATTTGTTTTTGCTGCCGGAGATATTGGAATTGAATATTATTTTGATATTCCATTGTTACTATCGTTAGATTTTAGACCAGAGATTGGCGGAAGCGGATATTACGAAAATAGTTATGGTTCGGATATTGCCATTTCAGCGCGTTTCCAATTCTAGATTTTGCACTTAAGATGAATAAAAAAATCCACTAGAAATAGTGGATTTTTTATTGAATTATAATTTCTTTTTTAGAATTGACTTTTACAATCGTATATGGATAATAGAAAACTTCTTTCTCTTCCGCCCTTTTTGATTTTGGCTCATTATCTTTTGTAGAGATCATTATGGATGTGGCTGTTTCTTCGACTTTTAGAATTGCAATGGTGTGTCCGAGTGTGGTCTTTTCTCCCATGTTTAGAATTACAAAATTGCAAGTTTTGAGGTCGCTTGAATTTATTTTGTCCTTCAATAGTTCATCATTTTGAAGCATTTTTATCTCTCGTTCCTCAGACAATATTTCAAAAAAACGAATGGTCGCGCCACCGTCTTCTTGCGTACTCAAAATTTCAACTAATGGTTTTGATTCTATTGATTTCTTATTTGAACTACAAGATATTACAAAAACAAGCAGGAATGCAATTGCTCCTTTCTTTAAGGTAGACTTGTGCTTATGCATAAATTGAAATGGCTCGTAAATACAGTTCTTCATAAAGTGGTAGAATATTCTGGATATCGAATTTTTTTGCAGTGGTCAACGCATTTGATTTGAAATTATTCAGCGTTTCGTTATTCTGCAGGATCTTAATGGCGTTTGCTGCCATGCCTTCTACATCTCCGACATTACTCAAATAGCCAGAAATACCATCAAAATTAACTTCTGGTAATCCACCTGAGTTACTTGATATGACTGGAACGCTTAGCGCCATTGCCTCTAAAGCCGCCAGACCAAAACTCTCGGTTTCAGAAGGCAACAAAAACAAGTCAGAATAGCTCAAGATTCGGTCTATTTCATTACTATTTCCAAAGAAAATCACTTTGTCTTGAATCCCTAATTCTTGGCACAAGCGTTCGGCTTTTTCTTTTTCAGGCCCATCACCTACCATCATTAATTTAGCTGGAATCTTTTGTTGAATTTGATGAAATATCTTGATCACATCAGGAATCCTTTTTACCTTTCTAAAATTGCTTATATGGGTAACCACTCGTTCGTTGTCGTTCGCTATGACAGACCTGTAACACGGAATGGTCGTATCGTCTATGTTTTTGTTTAGCTCTATGAAATTAGGTATCACTTCAATATCGTTTGTGATAGTAAACAATTTCAACGTTTCTTGTCGAAGATTCTCAGAAACAGAAGTTACGATATCGGATTTGTTGATACTAAAGGTAACTGCTGGTTTGTAGAACGGATGATTTCCAACTAAAGTAATATCTGTACCGTGAAGTGTGGTAACCATCGGTATATCAATTCCTTCTTCTTTAAGCATTTGTTTTGCCATATAGCCCGCATAGGCATGTGGGATGGCATAATGCACGTGCATGAGTTCGATTTTATATAACTTAACCATATCAACCAACTTGCTCGACAAAGCCAATTCATAAGGTTGATAATGAAAAAGTGGATATTCAGGAACGTTTACTTCGTGATAATGCACATTCGGATTTAAAAGCGCCAAACGAACAGGCTGACTATAAGTAATAAAATGTATTTCGTGTCCGCGTCTAGCTAATTCTAGGCCTAGTTCAGTAGCAACTACACCACTTCCGCCAAAAGTAGGATAACAGACAATAGCAATTTTCATAGTTGATTTTTAGTTCAACGAATTTAGTGAAACTAGTAACTCCAAGTTCGAAAAGTTACGTTAAAAAGTACTTTTAAATAACAAATATTACTATAATGGAGTTGTAAAGAATATTAAATCACCATACGAAGTGCCGGTAGCATTGGTTGCAAATGCTTTAACATAGTACGTTGTTCCAGGTGTCAAACCCTCGATAAGGCTAATAAATTCTCCAGTTGTTGTTGCTGGATCTGTAATAACATTATCTGTAATCGTTGGATTATCAGTTATTGACCAGCAAATTCCTCGCGCTGTTAAAGGTGAGTCGCCAATTGATATTACATTACCGCCACTAACTGCGTTTGTTTGTGTTAGGTCGGTAGCCTCGAAAGTTTCGATTGTAGGCAGGACACCTGTAGCGTCACTTGCCGTTGTAAATGTAATTTGATTTCCATAACTGGTTCCGACACTATTAGTAGCAAAGGCACGGACATAATAAGTTGTTGCTGGATCTAGTCCAATGATTGAACTTGAGAAAACTCCCGTTGTTCCAGGAGCATCAACTACATTATCAAGTAAACTTGGATTTTCTGTTGTAGCCCAACAAATACCTCTTGCTAAGATCTCTGTTCCTCCAGCAGAAATAACTTCACCTCCGCTAATTGCGACTGTTTGCGTAATTTCGGATGCCTCTGTAGTCGTGACAAATGGTGGAGATAGCGCTTCAGTCGTTGTGGTGAATGTAATTTCTTGACCATAAACAAGACCAGAAGGATTTGACGCATAAGCACGAACATAGTATTGTGTTGCAGCAGTCAGCCCTGTTAATTGGCAAACAAACGTTCCAATCCATCCAGGATTTGAAATTATTCTATCTTCAATTGTTGGATTTGGATTTGTTGAATAACAGACACCACGCGAAGTCACGGTTTGTCCACCGGCTGATAGTAGCACACCACCAACTTTCGCCGTTGTTTTGTTGATGAGCGAAGCTTCTATAGTGGTGATCGAAAGAGCTCCAATTGAATTGGTATCGTTCGAATCGCTTTCTGGAGAACATGACGATAAAATCAAATTAAAAACCAGCAAAAAGTAAACAGGATAAACAAAATATTTTTTCATAAAAGAGAATTAGTATTTAACAAATGTAAATTATTTTTAGACAAGGCAATTTGCGATTTTGAAATATTATAATTAAGTTGAAAATTATCTAATAATTGCATCGTAGATCACCTTCTGAATATTTTCCCGAATATTCTCTTTTGAAAGCGTATTGGTTGAAGATTCCGGATAAGTTCGATTAGACAAAAAGACGTAAATCAGTTCTTCTTCGGGATCCGCCCAAGTCATCGTACCTGTAAATCCGGTATGTCCAAAACTGGTTAATGACGCACATCCGCAAGTTGGTCCAGCGGTATCTGCAGACTGTGGCTTATCGAACCCGATTCCTCTTCTGTTGCCTTCTGCGCAAAAATAACAGGTATTGAAATCGGAAAATGTCTTTTCGGAAAAGTATTGGTGGTTCCCATAGTTCCCTTTTTGTAGATACAATTGCATCATTTTGGCAATATCCATCGCATTAGAAAAAAGTCCAGCATGCCCGCCTACGCCACCTTCCATAGCTGCTTCCATGTCGTGAACATAGCCTTGAATCAATTGATGTCGGAAATACGTGTCGACTTCAGTTGGCGGAATATCTTCTTTTGCGAAAGAACTATTCAACGGATTATAGGTCGTATAGTTCATTCCAAGTGATTGATAAAATTGTTCTTTGACCAAGAAATCTAATTTTTTGCCCGTTACTTTTTCCAAATAATCTTTCAGAATAATAAAGGTAAAATCACTGTACTTGTATTCTTTTTTAGGAAGTAACTTACTTTCCACAATCATGTTCATAATTGTATCATGATAGTCATTTCTCATAAATAAGCTATCAGCCACTTGTTTTGAAAATTGCTCATTAGCAATCTTGCTGTAGTATTTTGGAAGTGGTATTTTGGCGCTATCTAATGTCGCTTTGTAAAACGGTACCCACGCCTGAAGTCGGGCATAATGCGATAACAAATCCTTAAATGGAATATCCTGTTTGTCTGAATTCTTGAAAATGGGCAGCATTTCTCCCAACGTAGTTTGCATGTTGATTTTTTGCTGATCATACTGCTGCATCACATTGGGAAGCGTGGCGATAATTTTTGTTAAAGAAGCTATATCGTATACCGTTTCATTGTTTACTTTGGTTTTATTTTCATAGGTGTAGTAACCAAATGACTTTTGATAAATCACCTTTCCTTTTCTAGCTATTAAGACTTGTACACCCGGTGTCATTTTTTTATAAATGGCATAATTGGCGTAGCTTTCAACTCTTGCCAGTATTGACGAATCCAGACCGACATTTTCTGGCAAAGCAAAACCCAAACGGCCGGATTTCTGTGTAGTTAGACCATGACCAGCTTTGAATTCGGTGTTGATTGAAACCGGTAGTTTTCCTTTAGATTCAATGGCGCCAAAGAGTAATTCTGCAGAAACAGTTTGGGCAATGTCACTATTTTGGTAGGAAACGACAACGCCTTCAATTTCATCAAGATACGAAACTGGAATTAATGAGTACGGTTTTGTAAAAACATCTAAAATAGTGACATTATTCTTGGCAATTTCCGACAACCAAAATAGTTCTTTATCTGTGAATGCATGGCTTTTCCATGCCTTATCAGACTTATGAAACCCAACGATTACTTTAGTATACAATACCAGTTCCTCGGTCAAACAATCAATGTCTTCATCTTTCACTTCAATGACATTAGTATACTTTTTCAACGTGGATAGAAATGTACTATTCACGTCATCACCTAATTTTACATATGCTATTTTTTCGTTCTCCAAGTTATTAAGAGGCAAAATATCATCCTTGTTTTTTATTACAGTAATGGCATTTTCGTATAGTTCGTATTGCAGCACGTCATTCTTTAGCGGGTTTAAATTTTCATATAGGTTGGGAATAGCAACTGGTTTATAGGAGTTAAGTCCAGCTTTGTATTTATACTTTAGAATTTTCTTGACGGAGTATGCCAATCTTTCGTCGGAAATTAGACTATCCTGATAGGCCATACACAATTTTTCTATGGCGACAGGAACATTTTCTGGGCATAGCAGAATGTCGTTACCCGCTAAGAAAGCCTCTAAATCTATTTCTCCCGGTTTTCTGAAGTTTGCAGCTGCTTTCATATTGAGTGCATCGGTAAATATTAGTCCTTTAAAACCCATTTGATTTTTTAACACATCGGTAATAATGTTATGGGAAACAGATGAAGGCGTGTTTTCTCTTGGTTCTAAACTAGGTACATTAAGATGTGCTACCATTACGGATGCCAAGCCATCTGAAAATAATTTTCTATACGGATAAAGTTCAACGTCATCAAGTCGCTCTTTAGAAAAAGTAATGGTCGGAAGGGCATGATGCGAGTCTATTTCTGTATCACCATGTCCAGGAAAATGTTTTCCAGTGGCCAGTAATCCCATGCTTTGATAGCCTTTCATTATTGCAGATGCACTTTCTGCCACATTTTCTTTCTCTTCTCCAAAAGAACGGAAACCAATGATTGGGTTTTTTGGATTGGTGTTGATATCTACGACTGGTGCAAAGTTGAAATGAACGCCAAGTCGCTTATTCTCCTCACCCATTTGTGTCCCCACTTTCTCTATTAATTTCTTGTTTTGAATGGCACCTAAAGTCATATTCCAAGGATAACGATAGGTCGAGTCTAAGCGCATACCCAATCCCCACTCTGCATCAATTCCGATGAGAAGTGGAATGCGTGCTTTTGATTGAAACCTATTGGTCAATACTGCTTGACGAACTGGTCCACCTTGAAAGAAGATCAGTCCACCGACATTATTTTCTTGTATTAATTTATCGATCGATTTAACGTGAGTTGAGTCTTTGTTCGAATAGGCAGAAACCATAAATAACTGTCCCAATTTTTCGTCGAAACTCATGCTAGCGAAGACACTATCAACCCATTTCTTTTGAACTTCTGAGTCAAAGTCACCTAAAAAATTTTCGACAACAGGTTTTGGCGTTGGAATTATGGTTGGAGGAAGTTTAGCTATTGTGTTTTTTTTTGTTGCACAACCAATAACTACAAAACTACTGATAAATAAGAGCTTAAGAAGTATTCTATTCATTTTGGAAAAGGATTAAAAGAAGCGGCTATGCCAACTATCTTTTGCGGGAACTTCCCAATTGTCACTCCATTCTTCTATAGTATTGACCAAGTTATTGAATACGATAGTATTTTCAGAAACAGCCTTATCTTTTGCCATTTTCTTAAAATCGATCAGTGGTTTGTGCGCGATATGTTCCCCTAATTTAAAGGTGACATTCATCTTGTCAAGCAAATCGACTTCATATTTTTTTTCAATTTCTTGAATAAAGGAAACAGATTTATCAATTGAACAGCCTGTTGCCATTTGTGTTTCTTGATTGACCGCAAGAATGATAAATCGATTGTACTTTAATACATACGACGCCTCCAATCCCGTTCCATGTGCCGCCCACGACTCGACGAATGATTGCAATTCTGCATCAATCTTGTTGAGTTCGTTATCAGTAAATCTTCTGTTTGATTGATAAATCCAGATTTTTGATTCGAGAGGCAAATTTTCAAAAGGAACGTACATGATATATAATTTATGATAATGGACTTACAACTTATAAATCCTGTGCATTGGCAATTAATTCGGCGATATCCATTACTTTCACGTCGCTTTCTCGTTCTTTATTTTTCACCCCATCGGTAAGCATGGTGTTGCAAAATGGACATCCCGCAGCAATTATTTGAGGATGTGTTTCGAGTGCATCTTCGGTTCTTTCGATGTTGACTTCTTTATTTCCAGGTTCAGCATCTTTAAACATTTGAGCACCGCCAGCACCGCAACACAAACCATTCGCTCTAGAACGCTTCATTTCTACCAATTCTGCATCTAATCTTTGAATCAAATCGCGTGGTGCTTCGTAGATATTGTTGGCTCTACCTAAATAACATGGGTCATGAAAGGTGATTCTTTTTCCTTTGAATTGTCCACCTTCAATTGTAAGTCTACCACTATCGAGAAGTGATTTCAAGTATTCCGTATGATGAACAACTTCGTACTTTCCACCTAATTCTGGATATTCATTTTTTAAAGTATTAAAACAATGTGGGCAAGCAGTTACAATTTTTTTTGCTTCATACGCATTCAGCACTTCGATATTCATCATCGCCTGCATTTGAAATAGGAACTCATTTCCTGCTCTTTTTGCGGGATCTCCGG
>CALPOS020000074.1 GCA_943325255.2 Sphingobacterium thalpophilum | reverse complement strand
GCCACGTCTCTACCTCTACCGTAAACGATATTGATGACACCTTTTGGGAAACTACTTCGAAATGCCTCTAACAAGGGAGAAATCAATAAAACTCCGTGTTTAGCTGGTTTGAAAATAACCGTGTTTCCCATAATTATAGCGGGAATTAGCAACGAAAAAGTCTCATTTAAAGGATAATTATATGGTCCCAAACACAATACGACACCAAGTGGTCCGCGCCGAACCATGGCATTTACCCCTTGACTTTTGGTAAATCGTGCATTATTCCTGTCGAGTTCTTTATAATCATCAATGGTGTCATAGATATACTCGACAGTCCTATCAAATTCCTTCTCCGAATCAGCTAGGGATTTTCCAATTTCCCACATCAATAATTTAACAACTTCACTACGCGTCAATTTCATTTGACTAACGAAATTTTCCATGCACTTAATTCGCTCAGCGACCTTCATCGTTGGCCATAAACCTTGCCCTTTATTGTAGGCAGTTACGGCTGATTGAACCACCTCTTCAGCAGCTGATTCTCCCATAGTAGGAATTGTACCTAGTAATGTCAGGGCATAGTTTTCTGTGGAAGAAATCGTAGAATAAACAGACGTGGTCTCGCCCGTCCATTTTTTTAATTGACCGTTTACTAAGTAGGTATCTTGAATAATTGGAGAAGCAATCTTAAATTCATCGGGTATTAAATTCATTGGGTAATTTTTTTGGTTTTACAAATCTACAATTGTGAAAGGCGGCGCACTTACAAATATTTTACCATATTGTTAAAGTACTCTTTTTTTAAGTTTTTATAATTTCTATTTTTTATCAGATATTGAGGGAAAATAGCGTAAACAAAAATTGAGTAGAATTTAATTTTATAAAGTACATTCTTCAAAAAATAATCAAAACCAATTTTAATTTTCTATCGTTTAAACATCCAAGCAAAAAAAATGATGAATAGCTCAGAAAATAAACTGAAAAGAGACATTTCATTTCAATTGGTTCAAAACTAACTTAACAGTTGTTCGTCTGATTATCCTAAAGCCATATGTAAATTTACAAAATAAAAGCGGGAAACTGTTTAATCTTTTGTATTTTTACATAAACAAAAAAAGCGTGTCTAAATTAAACCAAATAGTATCCTCATTGTATAACTATTTTCTATCCGAAAAAGTAAAAGAAAAGAGCGAGAAAATTACCGTATATATAGCCATTACAAGTTTCCTTTTACATTTACTACTTATTGCTTTGGTAAAATGGAACGTTATTGAGGTGGCTGGTCATTCGCAGTTATTGAGCAATCCAATATCGGCAATTTACACTCCGTTTTCCTTTGTCTTGATCTATGAGGTGTATTTGATGTTATACTATTTGCCAAAAAGCACCTCAATTTACATTGGAAAACAATACGAGATTATTTCGTTGATTGTGATCAGAAGAATATTTAAAGATCTATCCAATTTGGAGTTTTCATCTCACTGGTTTTCCATCAAAAATGACATTTTATTTACAAGCGACTTGCTAGCGATTCTTCTGCTATTCTTTCTGATTTTTATCTTCTATCGATTGGTCAAGGAGGCAAGCTCGAATGAATCTAAAATAAAACAACCTGAAATTCTAAAATTTATAGCCCTAAAGAAAACGGTAGCGACAGTCTTGGTGCCCATTCTTTTAATTTTATCGGTTTACAGTCTTGGTCATTGGCTATACGAAAGTTTCTTTTCCGTCAGTAAACTTGTCACAGAAATCAAGGACATTAATAAGATCTTTTTCGACGATTTTTTTACGATACTAATTCTTGTGGATGTGCTCTTGTTGCTATTTTCCTTTTTGCATTCCGATAAATTTAGCCTCGTAATTCGAAATTCAGGTTTTATCATTTCAACAATTTTGATAAAATTATCTTTTAGCACAGAGGGAATTGTAAATATTACACTAATTGTCGGAGCAATAGTATTCGGAGTATTGCTATTAAAAATTCACAATCTATTTGAAAAAGAGGAAAGATAGTTCTCACATCTTTATTATAGTTAATCATTTAACAATTAAACAAGGATGCAACTTATTCTCTAGCCAAATACGTCTTAACGATTAAACAATTACACGGTTAAACGATTAAACAAATTAACAACTTCACTTCCGCAAAACTTCCCCAATTTTCAACGCACATTGCTCCCCATCAATTGCTGCAGAAATTATTCCTCCTGCATAACCTGCTCCCTCACCACAAGGATACAATCCTTTGATTTGAACGTGTTCTAAAGTATCAGGATTTCTGGGAATGCGAACAGGAGAGGAAGTTCTGCTCTCCGGCGCGTGCAATATCGCCTCGTTAGTCAAATAACCTTTCATTAATTTCCCAAACTCCGTAAAACCTTCACGCAGAATTTGAGATAAAAACCCTGGGAACACTTGCCCCATTTCAACAGAGGTTGTTCCGGGAACATACGAAGTTTTGGGTATGTCAGTCGAAACTTTATTTTGAATAAAGTCAATCATTTTTTGGGCAGGAACTTTCTGCGTTTCACCCGCCAAATGCCAGGCGTTTTTTTCAATTCGTTTTTGAAATTCCAATCCAGCCAATGCCCCAAATTTTTCATACGGTTTGTAATCCTCGAGCTTCAATTCGATGACAATGCCTGAGTTGGCAGTGGCTTGATCTCTTTTTGAGGGCGACCAACCGTTGGTTACGACTTCACCTGGACTCGTAGCACAGGGCGCGATAACGCCACCGGGACACATACAAAAGGAATACATCCCACGACCATTTACTTGCTTCACAATAGAATAAGGTGCAGGCGGCAAATAATCACCGCGATAGTCACAACTGTATTGAATGCTATCTATTAACGTTTGCGGATGTTCTGCCCGCACGCCAATGGCAAAAGGTTTGGCTTCGATAAAAATATTTTTGCGATCTAATAATTCAAAGATATCTCTGGCGGAATGACCGGTAGCAAGAATTACTTTTGAAGCAGAAATCGTTTCTCCTTTTTGAGTAACAATGCCTTGCACTTCATTATTTTTGATAATAATGTCAGTCAGTCGCGTTTCAAAAAGTACTTGTCCTCCAAATTCGATTATTTTTTCTCTAATATCTTGAATAATTTGCGGCAATTTGTTGGTCCCAATATGCGGATGCGCTTCTACTAAAATATCTGGAGCGGCACCAAAAGCAACGAACAATTCCAAGATTCTTGTAACATCGCCCCTTTTTTTGGATCTTGTATACAGCTTACCGTCGGAGTACGTCCCAGCGCCACCTTCCCCAAAACAATAATTAGAATCTTCATTGACGATATGTTCCAAATTGATTGCTTTCAAGTCACGACGTCTGCCACGAACATCTTTTCCTCTTTCAATAACAATCGGTTTTAATCCCAATTCTATGAGTTGGAGTGCGGCAAACAAACCTGCAGGGCCTGCACCTACGATCACTACTTCTTGGGCTTTGGCAACATTTATATAATCGGGAAGATGCATTTTTGGAGCAACATAGTCTTCATCCTTAAAATAGACTAAGACTTTCAAATTGATCTTGATTGCTTTTTGACGGGCGTCAATCGAGCGTTTTAGGACCGTAATATGCTTGATTTCTGATGTATTGGTTTGAATCAACTTGCCAACATGTTCTTGAAGCAACAGTTCATTTACCGCCAATTCGGGTGCAACTTGCAGCAATAGTTCTTTTGGCATAATTTGATTTTTGACAAACTTAAAAATTAATTGTCAAGACGCACCTAAATTTAAATTGAAATACAACAATCGAGGTCGTGAAGGAATTGGCAGCAAGGACTAAATATTTAGTACTGCAAACTACTTTGCCTTTTTGTACTCTGATTCAATATCACTGACAATTTGTTTGATTTGTTCCACCGCCACTCGTTTTGCTTTGATGACTTTATTTTTGTCAAGCACATAGATAACAGGCGTTGAATAGACATCGTATTTTTCTCGAACATTATTGTAAAAAACACCATCGTATACATTAATCCAATCTAATTGGTGCTCATCAATATACTTCTGGTATTTGTCGCCTTCTTTTTCGGTATAAACACTATAGACCTTGACGTCCTTCTTCTCCTTTTGAAATTCATGATACAAATCGAGCAACTTCGGAATTTCCTTCTGACAATGACCACAATCAACATCCCAAAATATTAATATTAGATAATCCGCAACAACATCGTGCAGCTTGTAAAATAAGGAATTAATTTCAGTAACATTGTCATAAAAAAGTTTGGTAACCTCATCGCTATTCTTGGCGTTTTCAAAACCTTTACTGGCAATATTAGCGCGATCTGAAGCTTTTATCATCGACAGTTCAGGAGCCTTAGTACCGATGAGAAGTGGCTTTAGTTTATCGCTGCGCTTGATAATTCTTTCTATGACATCGTCCTCATAAGTACCAACTGCTTTTCCTGTTTTGAAGTAATGATCAACCATATGCACGAATACCTTATCAAATCCCATGATATTATAGGTTTCGTAAGTCGAAGTGAAATGTCCTAGCAACAGCTTAAATAGCAAACTACCTTGTGGCGGTTTACTCATCATCTTATCGATTTCAACAGCCACCGAATCTGGATGCTTGACAATAACAGTATCAAAATAGGATTTAAGCTTGGTGAAAAAAAATGGATTTCGAGTAATCACTTCATCTTTAAAATCAACACCATCCCAATAATGCGCGTGATAATAACGATATACTTTAAGGCTATCCACTCTTCCATTCGAGGCAAGTGGCGGATTTTTCAATGTTTTTTCCACCTTAAGTGTAATAAAATCGCCTAAATAAGTTCCCTTATTTTTTTCTGCCAACTTTTGCTCATAGTCTTGAATACTCAAGTCCAATTGTTTTCTCAAGTCGATGATCTTCGCTAAGGAATCTTTTTTACTTAATCCACGCAGCTGCGCTTTGGAATTAAAAAATTTTTCATTTTCACTAGTTAAGAATTTCGTGTAATTAAAAAATTCGTTTTCTTGAACTGAGTTTTCCGCACTTGCCTCTCGTCTGAAATTATTAGCGTCGCTTTCTAACTTAAGATTCTGATTGTTTTCATCCACAAAAAAATCAAAGACAATGGCCTTTTTTTGATTGACTATCGAGTAAATGCCACGAGAGAGTTTCTCTTTCCCTTTGAATACAATTTTTCCATCTTTGATATTTGTACAAGTATCTTTAATATAGGTTTTATCCATTTGATAGTAGGTAAGAAATGCAATAGTATCGTTGCAATTCTTCATCTTTACCGCTATATTGTATCCCGATTGAGCACTTACTAATGGCGCAAAGGAGCAAAAAAAGAATACGATAAATGAATTTTTGAGTTTCAAATATTTCATAGTAATTCTGAATTTAGACAGACAAAAATAAACATATAATAAAAGAAAAAATGTAAAAAAAATGTAAAAAAAAGGCCTAGTAATCACTAGACCTTTTTAATTTTTTAAATCTCTTTTTAATTCTTGATAAATTTATAGTTCAAAACTTTAGAATTCAATTGAATTTTTACCATATAAATACCACTTTGCAAATCTGCAACCGAAATAGATTGCAATGAAGTAGCAGATTTTGCTTCTTTCACCAAAGCGCCATTAATATTATAGATTGCAATGGCTCCAACCGATTCATTCGATTGGTTGTCAATATTTAAAATAGAACTGGCAGGATTAGGATAAATGGTTACTTCATTTTGAATGTCAAAATTACCTGTACCTAAAAAGACAGCATTCTCCAAAAAGTCAGGGATTAGGTTACCGTTGGTATCGTCATCACCTGGATTTCCATTTCCATCATAATCTTCAAGGAAAGTCAGTACGCCATCGCCGTCATCATCATTATCTAAATAATTTGGAATCGTATCGCCATCAGTATCTAGAAGAGAAAGCGCTCCATTATCACTTCTACCAAAAACATATTCAACGTTAGTTAATATCAAATCACCATCATCATCGTTGTCTAAATAGTTTGGAATTCCATCAAAATCGGTATCATCGTTCGCTAAATTGGAATCTAAATTAACATCTTCATCCGCTGTTGCAACTGAGTCATTGTCAGCATCAACCGCACAATCAATAACAGACAAAGTAACTGGTTTAACCATTCCCAATCCCATCGCATAAACTGTTTGAGGATTCGTCGTATTGACAAATGCGTTCGGATTTGCAATTGGAATAGTCATAGCCATATCTGCGTAAAAACTAATGGAAGCAGGATTACCAGAAGATAAATCATTGGCAGCAACATTCAAATCAAAAGTTTGAAATCCATCAGCATCATCATCACAACGAACAAAGGAATAGTTGTTATAGTAATTTGGTCTGTAAAAACGCCAGCCTTCGTGAAAAGCAGTCCATGTTCCTGTATTTCTTCCAGGAGCCGCAATTCCTTGGGTTCCATCCAAATTAATTAAACCTGTAACTGTTCGACCACTTCCTGTTGATGGACAAGTTTGCTTGTCTATCAATTGAACATCAATCGTATTAGCCGTTTCAGTCAAAATCATTTGAAATGTACTTTTGATTGCTGTACAAGCAAAAAAGGAATTGTTATAAAAATACACAACGAATTTTCGATACGGAGCCGTTCCATATTCACCATAAGTGATGGTACCTTCTCCATTGGCATTATTCAAATCTGAATACGCACCTAGAATCGAATTCTTTACCGGAAAAGCAGTATTCGGAATGGTTTGCGAGAAGGAAAATGGTGAACCTAAATTGGCAGAAGAAGAACGAAAATCAATATAACCATTGGTGCTAATAACTAACTCATTATAACTAACGCCATAAAAATCAAAGGCAAATGGAATTGGAATTAAAGCAGAACAACGATCATCTTGAGTTGCTAAATTGGCAGAGGTTGTTTGATACTGCACAAAAGGAATGGGAGTTACTGCATAATTGGATTGAGCACTTCCTTGCAATGAAATACAAAACAGCGCTGCTAAAAAAAAGTAATTCTTAATCATAATAATTGGTTTTTTAATTGGTTTTGGTTGGTCAAATATAATAAAAAACTTATCGGTAACCATTTGATAATTATAAAGTTTAGTCGATAAGAAGTGAGAAATGGGAATACTTAGCAACAGAAAGCCTTTGCTTCAAATTACCAACAAAAAACAGTTCCAAATTTTGATATTGACGGGTTAACATGAACAAAAAAAAGGCTTAGCTTTCACTAAACCTTTAAAAAAATATTGTAAAATTAATTTTTAATGAATTTATAATTCACGACTTGCGTATTCATCTGAATTTTCACAAAGTAAATACCGCTTTGCAATTCTGATACTGAAACAGATGGCAAAGAGGTTGATGATTTCACTTCTTTTACCAAGGCACCGCTCAAGTTGTAAATAGAAACAGCTACCACCGATTCGTTCGATTTGTTCTCAATGTTCAAAATAGAACTGGCAGGATTTGGATAAATCGTCACTTCATTTTGTAAAGAAAAATTGTTCAGGGCAAGCATCACAGCATTTTCTAAATAATCTGGAATCGAATTGGCATTCGTGTCATCATCTGCTGGGTTGTTGTTATTATTATAATCTTCATTAATAGTCAACAAACCATCACCATCGTCATCTGAATCAAGGTAATTTGGAATCCCGTCGTTGTCGGTGTCTAAGATGACTAATGCACTTGTAGCGTTTCTGGCAAAAACATATTCTACCTCGGTAAGAATTAAATCGCCATCATCGTCATTGTCAATAAAATTAGGAATACCGTCTAAATCCGTATCGTCATTCGCTAAATTAGTATCTGCATTTAAGTCTTCGTTTGCAGTATCAACAGAATCTAAATCGTAATCATTGGCACAATCAATTACTCGAAGAATGATTGATTTGACTTCACCATTCACATTCGCGTATAGGGTTTCTAAGTTGGCAGTAGTATTGGTATAATTCAAGTTAGTAATCGCATTGGTTTGTGAAATCGCATCGGTTTCATTACTGTAAAAAGTAACCAAAGTCGGGTTCGCAGCAAATAGATCATTTTGAGCCACTTGTAAATTAAAGGTTACAATTCCATCAGCATCATCGTCGCATTTAGCAAACAAATATGAATTGGTCGAAAATGGTCTCTGAAAACGCCATCCTTCGTGGAAAGCGGTCCATGAACTTGTATTTCTAGCGGGAGGCGTTACAGCGAACAAACCATCACTATTGATAATTCCCGTAACTGCATTTCCACTATTCCACGATGCACATACTTGTTTGTCGATTAATTGAACGTCTAAAATGTTCAGTGTTTCATACAAAATCATCTGGAATGTACTTTTCAGATCGATGCAAGAAAAATGAGATTGATTGTCGAACAATACAACTAGTCTTCTATAAGGAGCACTTCCTATCACTGAATAGGTTATCGTTCCTTCAGCATTTGCGTTATTTAAATCATGATAACACCCTAAGAACGCATTTTTTACAGGAAAATCTGCATTTGGTATCGTAGTATTAAAAGCCCATGGGGAATTAGTTCCTTGGGCCTGAGGGTTAAAACTGATATAACCATTAGTACTAACATTGACCTGATTATACATACTACCATAGAAGTAAAAATCAAAGCCAAGTGGAATCGGCGCAGAAAAAGTATCGTCAAAAGTTCCCTGAACGGGGACAGCAGCAGTGTAAACTTGATATGGAATTGGAGAAACCGAATAATCATTTTGCGCTTGAGTTGCAAAAGAGAAAAGCAACATGTAAGCTCCTTTAACAATAGAATTAAATCTTAAGTAATTGTTTTTCATAAGTTTATTTTTATTTCAAATATATTAAAATAACTATCGCATAAATTATCTTTGCAAGAAAAATGTCAAGACAAATTAAACTCATCTGGGATTTCCGCGGTCCCGTCGCTGCAAAAATTGCAGAACACCATGAAATTCATTTGAAAGAATACATTCAAACAGAAAAAATCACCTTAAATATCACTGGATTTGAGATTATCAATGACATGCATGCCATCGCTTATATGGTGGTGGAAGAAGCAAATATGATTGTAGTTCGGGATGCTTTAAAACCCCATCGAGGTGAAATTTATACAATTACGAATTAAAAATTACGAATTACCTACATCATAATTCCTAATTCCCAATTCCCAATTCCTAATTCCCAATTCCTAATTCCCAATTCCTAATTCCCAATTCCTAATTCCTAATTCCTAATTCCTAATTCCCAATTCCTAATTCCTAATTCCCAATTCGTAATTCCTAATTCCCAATTCCTAATTCCCAATTCCT
>CALPOS020000073.1 GCA_943325255.2 Sphingobacterium thalpophilum | reverse complement strand
GAAATTATTTTCAGCCGACGACTTAGACGGATTGATTAGTGCTTTGCACAACGAAGCGAAAGTCATCTAGTTTTGCGGGTTCGCGTGAGGGATTGCAGCAAGTACCGCGTACTGCGAAAAGCCCGACCCGCAGGGGCACGCCCATACAAATGAACGATTAAACAAATCAACAAATAAACATTACAAAGATGTCTATACTTATATACGCAGAATCTGCAGAAGGAAAATTTAAGAAAGTGGCTTTCGAACTAGCGTCGTACGCAAAAAAAGTTGCCACTGATTTGGGAACAACAGTCACTGCTGTTACTGTAAATGCTGGTGATGTTTCAGAATTATCAAAATACGGCGTTGATAAAGTATTAAAAATAAACAACGACAAACTGAGTGGATTTACCGCAAAAGCGTATGCGGATGCGATCAAACAAGCGGCTCAAAAGGAAAATGTAAAATTAGTTTTATTGTCCTCTACGACGGATAGCTTGTATTTGGCGCCGCTTGTAGCAGTAGCGTTAGAAGCCGGTTTTGCTTCGAATGTGGTTGGATTGCCGATAAGCACTAGTCCATTTCAAGTCAAAAGAAATGCGTTTTCAAACAAAGCATTCAATATTACTGAAATCAGCACGGACGTTAAAGTGTTGAGTTTGGCTAAAAACTCTTACGGAATTTTCGAAAATGCTTCGTCGATGGCTACAGAAGATTTCTCGCCATCGATCAGTGATGCTGATTTTGGCGTGAAAGTACAATCGGTAGAAAAATCATCTGGAAAAGTGACGATTGCTGATGCGGATATTGTTGTTTCTGCCGGTCGTGGCATGAAAGGTCCTGAGAACTGGGGCATGATTGAAGAATTAGCCGCTACATTAGGAGCTGCAACTGCTTGTTCAAAACCAGTATCTGATTTGGGTTGGAGGCCGCACGGCGAACATGTGGGCCAAACAGGAAAACCTGTAGCAACGAATTTGTATATTGCCGTCGGAATTTCAGGCGCGATTCAACATATCGCTGGGATCAACTCTTCTAAGGTGAAAGTGGTGATCAATACCGACGCTGAAGCGCCTTTCTTTAAGGTTGCTGACTATGGTGTGGTTGGCGATGCTTTCGAAATTGTTCCAAAATTGATTGAAAAATTTAAAGCCTTTAAAGCTCAAAACTAATATTTATTCATAAATTGTGCCTAGAAAAGGCTATCTAAATAGAGATTGTTTGGATAGCCTTTTTTTGAATTGAATTGAAAAATATCTTGGTGTTTTGTAACAATTCGTTGTACTTTTGCAATTATGAGCTTAGTAAAATTAACAATAAAAGGAATTTCATACAGTCAAACTCAAAACGGCGCGTATGCTTTAATTCTCAATGAAGTAGATGGTGAGCGCAAATTGCCCATAGTTATTGGTGCTTTCGAAGCGCAGTCGATTGCCATTGCTTTAGAAAAAGAAATCAAACCACCACGTCCTTTAACCCATGATCTTTTCAAAAATTTTGCGGAGCGATTTGATATTGTTATCAAGCAAGTGATTATTCACAAATTGGTGGATGGTGTTTTTTTCTCCAGCATCATTTGCGAAAGAGACAAAATTGAAGAAATCATTGATGCGAGAACTTCTGACGCCATTGCTTTGGCTTTGCGTTTTTCTGCACCAATATTTACTTATAAAAATATATTAGACAAAGCAGGGATTTACCTAAAAGGGAATGCTTTAGAAGCCACTAAAGAAGATGCCGATTTAGATGGTGTGCTTTCTCCACCCGAAACTTTTGGTATGGAAGAAAGCAATCAGTCGGGTGAAACTTATACAAAACACAGTCTCTCAGAATTACATGAACTCTTAGAAGGTGCAGTTCGGGATGAAGATTACGAAAAAGCTGCGAAGATTCGCGATGAGATTTCGAAGCGAGAACCATAGCTAAGTAATCGTTGATTTGCTTAATCGTTAAATCGAGAGGCGAATCAACAGTTAAGCGATTAAACGGTTCATCGATTAAACAATTCAACGATTAAACCAAATGAAACAATACCACGACCTAGTAAAACACGTCCTAGAAAACGGCACGCAAAAAGGAGATCGAACAGGCACCGGAACTAAAAGCGTTTTCGGCTATCAAATGCGTTTTGATTTGAGCGAGGGTTTTCCGATGGTGACAACTAAAAAACTGCATCTGAAATCGATTGTTTATGAATTGCTGTGGTTCCTAAAGGGCGATACCAATATCGGCTACTTGAATGAAAACGGCGTGAAAATTTGGGATGAATGGGCCGATGAAGATGGAAATTTAGGTCCAGTGTACGGACACCAATGGCGCAACTGGAACAGTGAAAATATCGATCAGATTTCAGAATTAATCGAAACTTTAAAAACAAATCCGAACAGTCGTCGCATGTTGATTTCTGCTTGGAATCCATCAGTCTTGCCAGACACTACTAAATCTTTTTCTGAAAATGTAGCCAACGGAAAAGTCGCTTTACCACCGTGTCATGCGTTTTTTCAGTTTTATGTTGCCAACGGAAAATTATCTTGTCAATTATACCAGCGCTCGGCTGACATCTTTTTGGGTGTTCCTTTTAATATTGCTTCGTACGCACTTCTGGTATTGATGATTGCACAAGTGTGTGATTTACAACCGGGTGAATTTATCCACACCTTTGGCGACGCGCATATTTATAACAATCACTTTGAACAATTAGAATTACAATTATCACGCGAACCGAAACCATTACCCAAAATGATCTTGAATCCTGCGGTAAAAAACATCTTCGACTTTACTTTTGAAGATTTTACGTTGGAAGGTTATGAGCCGCATCCGCATATTAAGGGTGTTGTGGCGGTTTAAGTCAGCTCTTCAAAAAATAAATCACATAAAAAAACCTCAAACTTTCATTTGAGGTTTTTTTCTGAGCGGAAGACGAGGCTCGAACTCGCGACAACCAGCTTGGAAGGCTGGAGCTCTACCAACTGAGCTACTTCCGCATTAAGTGGTGCAAATATAAATAATAACTTTATGCTTTTGCAAGTTTTTTTTAATAAAATTCTCTTTTTATTTGCCTTTCCGTTGTTTTGAATTCGCAACGTTTTTAAAATTAAATTGTTACCAAACCCTAAACTAAATCGATGTTCGATATAAGAATAATTACCGCAGCAGAAACCTATCCGCTAAGACATAAAATCTTGCGTCAAAATGAACCCATAGAAAAGTGCGTTTACCCTTATGACACTGCAGATTCAACGGTGCATTTTGGTTTGTTCGAAAATAATGTACTTTTCGGAATTATCTCTGTTTTCGAAACAAAAAAAGACATCTTCACGGATAAAAAACAATTTCAAATTCGAGGAATGGCAGTCTTAGAAAATCATCAAAAAAAGGGGTATGGTGCAGCTTTAGTAAAACACGCCATGGAATATCTACAAAAAGAACAAGAGTTTCTTATTTGGTTTAATGCGCGAATAATCGCATTGGGGTTTTATGAGAAGCTAGGATTTGAAAAGATAGGAACTGTGTTTGAAATAGTCCCGATCGGAATGCATTATATTATGTACAAAAGATTTTCGAACTCTTAATTACAATACAACTTTATTGCCGCCCTTGTACGTTCTTGAAGGATGATAAATAAACAAACACGATTTGTCTTTTATCATCTCTATGATCTGAGGCGCCAATTCCGATGGTATCGCCGGACAACCTTGACTTCTACCCAATCTTTTATTGCTTTTAATAAAATTGTCCGAAACGTAATCTGCAGCGTGCATCACTATGCCTCTTTCCCTTGCTTTATTATTCACTCCTCTTTCTAAGCCGTCTAATTTTAGAGACATCCCGTGTTTCCCGTTATAAATTTCAGCAGTGGTATAAAATCCTAAACTACTTTTGAAGGAAGAATTTTCATTAGAAAACGAATTCGCAAACTCTTCTCCAGTGTTCTTACCATGAGAAACATACGTATTCATCAAAACCTGCTGTGCCACCATGTCAATCACCCAAAGTCTTTTCGTATTTGAAGACAAGCTAAAATCAATAATAGTCAAGATTTCCTTTTTAACCAAACCCTTTTCTTTCAACTGATAAAACCCAGTGATGGCTTCAGTAAAAGAATTTAAGGTAGGAAGTGAAAATTGATTTTCCTTTAACTGTTGGTATAATGTTACTGCCTCAATTTCAGCAGAGGAATCAGTGAAGTAACTTCCTTTAGAAGAAAATGACTTGCTTCTATCTATAGTAGTAAACGAAAATAAAAAAAATAAAACGAGTGGTAAGAATCTGTATTTCATTGTATTTGTTTAAGTTAATGTATAGACTCGGGGCGACAAATATAGATAAGTGAAATCGCTACACCAACTTTTAATTCATAAAAATGCGTTAAAAAGCAAAAATAACCGATGAAATGCATATTTTCTTACTGCTGGAGTTCAAAATGCGTTACCGATTAAAGTTGACGTACTTTAACGAACCAAATTGGAAAATATTGTAAAGTACTTGTGTTAATCAATATATTAGTTATTTTTGTTTCATAAACCTACCGCCTTATATGAGTAAATTTTCTTACTTTTTACTTCTCCCTATACTCCTATTTCAGGCAAATTCTTATAGTCAAAAAAAGGTTTTAAACGCGGTGGCTTCAGGAAACATTACTATCGACGGTGCTTTTAACGAACCCATTTGGGAATTCGCCCCAGTCGCAAAAGACTTTGTCATGTTCTTTCCAGACAATGGTAAAGCAATTGATGAAAATAAAAAAACAGAAGTTCAAATTGCCTACAACGACGACGCCATTTACATTGCTGCAAAAATGTACGATGACGAACCTTCCAAGATATTGCGAGAGATTAGGCTAAGAGATAATTTTGGAACGGCAGATCATTTTGGTATTTTTATCAATGGATTTAACGACAGTCAACAAGATTTTCGGTTTTTTGTCAGTGCAGCTGGAGTACAAATTGACTGTATTTTTACTAACAAAGACGGGGAAGATTTTACTTGGGATGCCATATGGGACAGCCAAGTTATTCCTACTGATTACGGCTGGGCAGCAGAAATCAAAATTCCATATGCTGCTTTGCGTTTTTCACAAGCGGAAAAACAAACCTGGGGCGTCAATTTTTATCGAGAAATCCGTAGAGACCGTCAATCGTATACATGGAATTTCATCGATACCAAAATCAATAACGAAAGTGCACAATCTGGGATTCTAGAAGGCATCGACAATATCAAAACACCAACGCGATTGTTTCTCATTCCCTATTCTTCTTTTTATTTGAATAGCAATCGTGACCACAAAACCCAAGGTGAATTTAAAGGCGGACTAGATATCAAGTACGGTATCAGCGATGCCTTTACTTTAGATGCTATTTTAGTTCCCGATTTTGGCCAAACGAAATTTGATAACGTCGAATTGTATTTGGGTCCATTCGAACAACAATTCAATGAAAACCGTCCGTTTTTTACCGAAGGAACCGACTTGTTCAACATCGGAAATCTGGTTTATTCACGAAGAATTGGAGAAGTGACAAAAATCAACACTGCCGATAATGAATCCGTCGAAGAATATCCAAACTCCATTCAATTAATCAATGCTTTAAAAATTTCTGGACGAACCAAATCCGGACTTGGAATCGGCGTCTTAAATGCCATCACCGAAAACACAACGGTTCAAGTTGAAAATGCTGACACCAATACATCTCGACTTGCAACTTTACAACCACTTGCCAACTATAATGTAATGGTTTTAGACCAACGTTTCAGAAAAAATTCTACCGTTTCGCTCATCAACACCAACGTTACGCGCGATGGTTCCTACCGCGATGCCAATGTAACCGCTGGCGTTTTCGACCTCAACACCAAGCAAAACACTTTCAATTTAAAAGGCGATTTCAAATACAGTTTCATCAATGATGATTTTCTACTTAAGGATAAAAAAGGCTTTAATACCTCATTGCTATTCGCAGAAACCAGTGGAAAATATCGCTATAAATTGAGTGGCCAATATATTTCGAAAGATTATGACATCAATGATCTGGGAATCAATTTCAGAACCCATTACCACGCTGTCAATGCAGAAGCAAGTTACAGAATTATCAATCCGACAAAACGATTCAATTCTCTAAACTTTTTTGTAAATGCCGACTCTGAATTCGAAAACAAAACTGGCAGAGTGCAATTGTTCAACACCAATTTAAGCTTAAATACCACAGACAAATTGAATGACTACTATGGCGTTGGAACTAGAATCAGACCACTCAAAGTTTATGATTTCTATGAAGCGCTTTCGCCTGACGATACGGAATATCTAACAATTCCAGAAAATATCGACTTTTGGTTTTTCTTCTCTTCCAATTATAATCGAAGGTTTGCACTTGATTTCAATCCAACGCTCTCCTTTTTCAATGAAACTGACAGAATCAAATATGGCGTTTTTATTAGTCCACGATACCGTTTCAATGACCGATTTTCTCTAATTTACGAATTCGACTTTTCACGTCTCAATAGTAATATCGGGAACACTTTCGAATTGAGTGGCGATGACTATATATTCGCACGACGCGACATTATTACGTACACCAATAAATTGGAAGGAAAATATTCTGTAAATAATCGAATGAATATCAACCTTTCCGCACGTCATTACTGGTCTTACGTTACGAATCGCGAATTTTTGAACCTTCAAAACAATGGCGAAGTAGCAACAAATACGACTTTTACAGACAACTTAAACCAAAACTTCAATGTGTGGAATTTTGATCTTTCCTACAATTGGTGGTTCGCACCAGGAAGCCAAGTGACCGTGCTCTACCGAAACAATACCGCATTGTTCGAAAGACAATTCCGACGCAATATCGAACGCAATTTCTTGAACGCTGTAGATAACGAAAATGTCAATCATATTTTCTCCATCAGTCTGCGCTATTTTATCGATTACAATTCCTTGAAAAAGAAGTAATATTAGTTAGTTTTGTAGCTATTCCTGCTGTACGCTCTATCTTTTGCGCCACCCGAGCCGAGCGAACTGACGAAGTAAACAAAGGCACAAAAGGATGCCGCTTCCATCAGGGCTAGGGCATCGCAGTTCAATATTCGATGTTCGTTAATCAACATTCAAACTTCAAAAAATTTGAATCGATACGACAGAAATATTGAAGCAATTAAAAGAAAAAAACAGCAGTAAATTAGACAATTTGCAATTCAATAAAATTATGAACAAAAAAGTAATCCTCATGATTCTCGACGGTTGGGGAAAATCACCAGACCCAAAAGTCTCCGCGATCGATAATGCGAATGTTCCATTTATCAATTCATTGTATCAAAAATATCCAAATGCACAATTGCGCACCGACGGTCTCAACGTAGGTCTGCCAGAAGGACAAATGGGAAATTCTGAAGTCGGTCACATGAATCTCGGTGCCGGACGAATCGTCTATCAAGATTTAGCTAAAATCAATTTGGCCGTCGAACACAAAACGCTGTGCAAAGAACCTGTTCTCATTGACGCTTTTCAATACGCCAAGGACAAAAATGTCAATGTGCATTTTCTCGGATTGCTTTCAGACGGCGGCGTGCATTCTCATACTTCTCACCTGCGCGGTCTCATCGATGCGGCAAAAGATTTCGGATTACAAAAAGTTTTTGTCCATGCCTTTACCGATGGTCGTGACGTTGATCCAAAATCTGGAATATCCTATATCCAAAATCTAGAGGATTACATTGCTAATACCAACGTAAAATTAGCATCTGTTGTCGGACGTTATTATGCCATGGATCGAGATAAACGCTGGGAAAGAGTAAAAATTGCCTATGATTTGCTAGTACATGGAACTGGTGAAAAATCTCAAAATGCGGTGCAATCATTAGCTGCAAACTACGAGAAAAATATTACCGACGAATTTATCAATCCAATTGTTCTGGTTGATTCTAATGATTCCCCACTGGCCACCATACAAGAAAATGATGTGGTGATTTTCTTTAATTTCAGAACCGACCGTGGACGAGAACTCACCGAAGTACTTTCACAAAAGGATTTCCATGAACAAAACATGCACAAACTCAATTTGTACTATGTAACTTTGACCAATTACGACGAAAGCTATCAAAACGTCAAAGTGGTATATAACAAAGATAATATCACAGAAACTTTAGGTGAAGTTTTAGAAAAACACCACAAAAAACAAATCAGAATAGCCGAAACCGAGAAATATCCTCATGTGACCTTCTTCTTTTCTGGCGGGAGAGAATTACCCTTTGCTGGTGAAAGCCGAATTTTAAAAAACTCTCCTAAAGTTGCGACCTACGATTTACAGCCAGAAATGAGCGCCTTTGAACTCGCTAACGCTTTGGTTCCTGAACTCGAAAAAGGCGACGTCGATTTTGTCTGCCTCAATTTTGCCAACGGTGATATGGTGGGACATACAGGCGTGATGAGTGCTGCAATCAAAGCGTGCGAAGCCGTCGATCAATGCGTCGAAAAAGTCATTACATCGGCCTTAAAAAACAATTATACAACTTTAGTGATTGCAGATCACGGCAATTGTGAAACGATGATCAATCCAGACGGATCGCCAAATACCGCGCACACAACGAATCCAGTTCCGATTATCCTGGTCGATCCAAATTTAAAAACCATTCACAACGGAGTTTTAGGCGATTTGGCTCCAACGATTTTGGAATTGATGGGAATTGAAAAACCAGAAGTGATGACGCAACATTCGTTGTTGTAAGAACAGCTAAAATATATTTCACTAAAAAAGCTCCAAATTGGAGCTTTTTTTATTTACATTTTATTGAGTAATTCGTAATATTCGCGTTCGATATTTCCCTGATGATTCGGGTGTGCAATGCGAACCAATTCATTGGCGCGTTGCCGTAAAGTCTTACCGTACAAATCCGCAATGCCATTTTCGGTAATAACATAATGAATATGCGCTCTTGTAGTAACTACTCCAGCTCCTTGCTTCAGAAAGGGGACAATTCTACTCTCGCCTCTTTTTGTAGTAGACGGCAATGCAATTATCGCCTTTCCACCTGGACTTAGTGAAGCACCTCGAATAAAATCCATTTGACCTCCAACTCCAGAATACATTTGCGGACCAATAGAGTCGGCACATACTTGGCCAGTCAAATCTACCTCGATAGCAGAATTAATCGCAATCATCTTAGGGTTTTTTCGAATGCGCGCCGTATCATTGACCATGGAGGACTCTTTCATTTCAATAAACGGATTGTCGCTTACATAATCATACAAGCGTTTCGAGCCGATAAGAAATGTCGCCAAAACACGACCGCGTAATGTCCCTTTATAATT
>CALPOS020000072.1 GCA_943325255.2 Sphingobacterium thalpophilum | reverse complement strand
TTAACGATTCAACAAATCAACACATAAACGATTACACGATACAATGACCTCACAAGACATTAGAAAACAGTTTCTCGATTTTTTCCAAAGCAAAGGACATTTGATTGTTCCTTCGGCACCAATTGTTCTCAAAGACGATCCGACCTTAATGTTCAACAATTCAGGAATGGCGCAGTTTAAGGAATTTTTCTTAGGTAACGGAACACCCAAAAGTCAACGCATCGCAGATACGCAAAAATGTCTTCGTGTTTCTGGAAAACACAACGATTTGGAAGATGTAGGTTTTGATACGTATCACCACACCATGTTCGAAATGTTGGGAAACTGGTCGTTCGGAGATTACTTCAAGAAAGAAGCCATCACATGGAGTTGGGAGTTGTTGACCGAAGTATATAAATTACCTAAAGATAGATTATATGTAACTGTTTTCGAAGGAGATGAAAAAGAAGGTATTCCAAGGTCTGTCGAAGCTTTAGCTTGTTGGGAACAATTGGTACCAACCGACCATATCGTTTTTGGAAACAAGAAAGACAATTTTTGGGAAATGGGTGAACAAGGACCGTGTGGACCGTGCACCGAGATTCATTTTGACGGAAGAAGCGATGAAGAAAGAGCAGCAATACCCGGAGAAACATTGGTCAACAAAGACCATCCAGACGTAATTGAGATTTGGAACAATGTTTTTATGATGTTCAACCGTTTGAAAGATGGAAGCCTTGAACCACTTCCTCAAAAGCACGTCGACACGGGAATGGGTTTCGAAAGATTGGTGCGCATTATTCAACAGAAATCATCCAATTATGATTCGGATGTTTTTACGCCGCTGATTCAAAAAGTAGAAGAAATTACCAGAACAAAATACGTTTCACAGAACCCAACTGCAGACGAAGAAAAAATAAATATCGCCATTCGCGTGGTGGTCGATCATGTTCGCGCTGTTGCGTTTGCCATTGCCGACGGACAATTGCCTTCTAATACTGGAGCTGGTTATGTGATTCGCAGAATTTTGCGTCGCGCCATTCGATATGGATTTACATTCCTAAATACCAAAGAACCTTTCATCAACAAATTGGTTGCGGTTTTGGCGGATCAAATGGGTGAATTTTTCCCTGAAATCAAATCACAACAAAATTTGGTTACGAACGTCATCAAAGAAGAAGAAGCTTCGTTTCTACGCACGTTAGACCAAGGTTTGCAGTTGCTAGACAATGTGGTAGCTCAAACCAAAGGCAATGAAGTGTCCGGTGTAAAAGCTTTTGAATTGTACGATACTTTCGGATTTCCAAAAGACTTGACCGCTTTGATTTTGAAAGAAAAAGGCATGTCATTTAACGAAGCCGAATTTGATGCCTCGATGTTGGAACAAAAAACACGTTCTCGCGCTGCTTCCGAAGTTTCTACAGAAGATTGGACAGTATTGATTCCAGGAAATGTAGAAACCTTCGTGGGCTATGATCAATTGGAAAATGAGGTAAAAATTACCCGCATCCGAAAAATAGATAGTAAGAAAGACGGTGTATTATATCAAATCGTTCTCGATGCTACACCATTTTATCCAGAAGGCGGTGGACAAGTGGGAGATCGAGGCGTATTGACTTCTGCTAATGAGATTATTGACATCATCGATACTAAAAAAGAAAACAACTTAATCTTACACTTTGCTAAGCAATTGCCGGAGAATTTGACGGGAGGTTTTGTGGCCAAAGTGAACAAAGAGTTAAGAGATCATTCCCAAAGTAATCATACGGCGACCCATCTATTGCATCAAGCCTTGCGCTCTATTTTAGGAACGCATGTCGAGCAAAAAGGCTCTTTGGTTTCTCCGAATTATTTGCGTTTCGACTTTTCGCATTTTACCAAAGTTACTGACGCTGAATTACATCAGGTGGAAGATTTTGTCAATGCGCGAATTCAAGAACAATTGCCTTTGATTGAGCACCGGAATATCCCATTTCAACAAGCGATTCAAGAAGGAGCAATGGCTTTATTTGGAGAGAAATATGGCGATTCAGTCCGGGCGATTAAGTTTGGTGAAAGTATGGAGTTGTGCGGAGGAACGCATGTGAAAAACACGGGTGAGATTTGGCAGTTCAAAATTAAAAGTGAAGGCGCTGTTGCCGCCGGAATTCGAAGAATTGAGGCCATTACGAATCAAGGAGTTAAAGATTACTATAAAAGTCAAGAGCAGGTGTTGCATGAATTGTCAGAACTGCTCAAAAATCCGCAAGACACCATCAAAGCGGTGGTTTCGTTGCAGGAAGACAATGCGAGGCTGAGCAAGCAAATAGAGGCCTTAACTAAAGATAAAGTCAAAAATTTAACTTCAGAGTTGGTGCCACAATTGCAAAATGTAAATGGTGTTCAATTTTTAGCAAAATTGGTGGACATCGACGCCAATAGCGCCAAAGACCTGGCATACGAAATCGGCAATACCGCCAAAAATATATTTCTTGTTTTTGCTACCGCCGATGAAGGTAAGCCAATGCTAACTTGCTATATTTCGAAAGAGTTGGTTGCCGAGAAAAATCTAAATGCAGGAAATGTAGTTCGAGAATTGGGTAAATACATTCAAGGAGGAGGCGGTGGTCAACCTTTCTTTGCTACTGCCGGAGGCAAAAATATTGCAGGAATTACGGAAGCCCTAAACAAGGCTAGTGAATTTGTAAATTAAGTCTCGTTTTTTTTTTAATTAACATTTTTTTTGAGTTTATTTGTTTCACAATAATTCAAAATCAAAAAGATACTCATGAAAAAATTATTATTAATATTCTTTGTTTCAATAGGTTTATTCACTTCATGCGTGGAAATACCAGTAGAAGATCCAGATCCGGTGCCACCTCCTGGAAATGTAACTGCAGAGTTTGATGACCAAACTTTTGAATCAGTAACATCTGAAGTAGAAGTAAGTTCTACTGGCATGTCCCTAAAAGGAGTAAGTGAAGATGGATCCTATCTTGAAATTAGTTTGCCTGGAGATCCAATACTAGGAACATACAGTGTTGAAACTTTAGGTGCAAATGTCCCTGGTTTTTCATTGGAGTATAACGAGGGAATCGGAACTGATTCATATGTTGCTTCCCTGTCGGGACCTAGTGATCTTTCAGAAGTAGTGATTTTGGGTATTGATCGTGTAAACAATAGAATCTCAGGTACTTTTAGATTTATAGGTACACGGTATACAGACACTACTCCTGCAGTATTGGAAGAAAAGGTGATTACAAATGGTGTGTTCTTAAATCTGCCATACACTTTAGTAGATGAGCTTACTGTTGATGAAGATGATGTATTACCAACTAGGGTTATTGAAAGCTATCCAGGGACTAATAGTTCTGATCAAAGCACGGTTTATACGTTCGATCGAAGAAAGAAAATTGTAAAGGAAGTAATTACTGATTCACTAGGAGTCATTGAAACTAAAGAGTATACATACACTATTAATTTAATAACAAAAATTGAAAAGAAAAACAGCAGTAATGTTGTGTTAGTAAGAGAAATTTTTGTTTACAATGCTATAAACAAACTAGTTACGTATATCGCTTCCGATCTCATCGGTAACGTCGGTTATAAGGAAAGTTATGTTCACAATGAGGGAACGATTTCTGTAACCAGATTTACAGTAAATTCAAGTGGTCAAGAAACACCAGACGGGACGTCAGAAATTTATTTTGGCAACGGAGAAGTGACGCAAATTGACTTTTTCGACGGTGGTGGCCCTTCACAATCATACACTTATGACAGTAGTAATTATTTGCTAAAAAATGTTGTAGGATTAGATAAGATCTCCTTTGTAGGAGGAAAAGCGCGAGGAATAAACAATAATATTGTTACTGTAACTATTGGAGATGTGCCGGAAAATAATTTCGACCTACTTTATACAGAAAAGAATTTTCCATTGAAGGCTACTGACACTGACATAGAAATCAATTATTTTTATGAATAGTAATTGGTATGATTAATAATAGTAAGGCCCAAACAAATTGTATTGTTTGGGTTTTTGCTTTTTGTACTTATATTTTTTGAACAAATTTGCCAATGCAATTTAGAACTCAAATAGGAATTCCGAAAAACACGCATCCGATTAATTATGACTCCACCGTCATTTCGATAGGATCTTGCTTTGCAGTGAATATTGCCGAGAAATTCAACTATTATAAATTCCAAAATACCGTCAATCCGTTTGGTATTCTGTTCCATCCATTAGCGATTCATACAATCATACGAAGAGCCATTGAGGAAGACTTTTTTGTAGAAAGCGAACTCTTTTTTCATAACGAACGATGGAATTGTTTCGACGTCCATTCGGATTTGAGCCATAGTAATAAAGAAGATTTGCTGCAGAATTTAAATCAAAGTCTAATTGACCTAAAATCGCAAATCAATGCGGCATCTCACCTTATCATTACCTATGGAACGGCTTGGGTTTACAAAGAAAAATCTTCCCAAAAAATCGTAGCCAATTGTCATAAAGTGCCGCAATCTCAATTCGAAAAAGAATTGCTCACAGCAACAATAATTCGAGATACGATTCAAGAAACGATTGCTTTGATTCTAAGTGTCAATTCGAAAGCAAAGATTACTTTGACGGTTTCTCCCGTGCGTCACCTCAAAGATGGTTTTGTCGAAAATCAGCAAAGCAAATCGAACTTAATTATCGGAATTCACGAAGCCATCAACCACCAACCATCAACCACCAACTATTTCCCGTCGTACGAAATCATGATGGACGAATTGCGTGATTATCGTTTTTATGATCAAGATATGATTCATCCAAATCAAACGGCTATCGATTATATCTGGGAACGATTTGTAGAAACCAATATTGCTGCCGATTGCATACCGGATATGAATGAAGTCGAAAATATTCAAAAAGGATTGTTGCACCGACCTTTTCATTCCGATTCTATGAGTCATCAAAAGTTCCTAATGCAATTAAATCAAAGAATTCTGAGGCTTCAAGAAAAAAACCCAAACATTACTTTCTAAAAGATACGTACGGCTTCATATCGCCTTAATTTTCTATTTGACGCAGATTTGTTTTGACAATGAGTTCAAATAATATGGTGAGGAAAAAAGTGCCTTTTTCAAAAAGCAAAGAATAATAAACTAATTTAGCGCCCTAATTGCATCCGATTTTTTGAAAGCCACCGACCGAAAATCCGAAATCATCGCCATCGCAGCGCAACTTTTCAAAGAAAAAGGCTATAGCGCCGTGACCATGCGGGATATCGCGCAAGCCATGAATATCAAAGCGGCGAGTCTCTACAATCACATCAAATCGAAACAGGAAATTCTCGTCCTAATCATCATCGAAATCGCCGAAGAATTTACCCAGACGATGGAAACCATTGTCCATTCTGAGGAAAATACCATTCAAAAACTAGAAAAAGTCATCCAACTCCACATCGATATTACGCTCCGAAATGCAGATGCCTTAGCCTGTCTTAACAACGATTGGATGCATCTTGCCGACGCCGAACTTACTTATTTTATCAAAATGCGGGAAGATTACGAAGATAATTTCCGTACCATCATCAAAAACGGCATCGCCAATCAAGACATCAAAAACCTCAATGTTGAGGTCATCATTTTCTCGACACTTTCTACGCTAAGAACGCTATATCTTTGGTATGGGAAGAAAAAAAGTCCCAATCCAAGTGTACTCAAATCAAACATGATTCAAGTGTTGCTCAACGGAATAGTCTAATTTGTCTTCCTGAGCGCAGTCGAAGGATTGGGAGCTAATTCCCGCTGTACGTTCCAATCTTTTGTGTCGCTAGAGAAGCTCACAAAAGGATTTCCACTGCCATCGGGGCTAGGGCTCAAACCTTTAATCGACAACCCGTTGCAATTTTTCAAACGTTTTCGTAAGCCATAATAAAATAATCCTTAAATTTGCATATCAAACTAACAACTGTTAGTTTTAATAAATGCATTGACCCTATGGCAAAATTTCATCCGCTAAAAGTGCTCGATATCCGCAAGGAAACAAAGGATTGTTCGGTAATTTCATTTGAAATTCCAGCCGATTTGCAATCCGAATTTCAATACAAACAAGGACAACATCTCACTTTAAGATCAACCATAGACGGAAAAGAAGTCAGAAGATCGTATTCCCTATGTTCGAGCCCAATCGAAAATAAATGGAAAGTCGCTGTTAAGAAAATCAGCGGTGGTTTGTTTTCCACTTTCGTAAACGAGACACTAAAAAAAGGGCAATCGATAGATGTGATGGCACCCAACGGAGTCTTTTTTAAAGATATTCAACCAGAGAAAGCAAAAAATTATATCGCCTTTGCTGCAGGAAGTGGCATCACGCCCATTCTCTCAATTATCAAAACACATTTGGCGCTGGAACCCAATAGTACTTTTAAATTATTTTACCTCAATCGAAGTGTAAAATCAATCATCTTTAAAGAAGAAATAGAATTACTCAAAAACCGCTATTTCGGTCGCTTTGAGATTTTTCATTTCTTAACCAAAGAGCATCGCGCAGTCGAACTGTTCAACGGTCGATTCACCAAAGAGAAATTGCAACTGCTAACCGATAAAATTATCGATGTTCCAGAAGTCAGCGATTGTTTTATTTGCGGCCCTGAAGAAATGATTTTTCTGATTCGAGACGAATTGGTTGCCGCTGGATTGCCGAAAGAAAATATTCATTACGAATTGTTTACCAGCGCGAACTCAGAATCAGATAAACAACGTATCAATAAGATATTAGAGCACAAAGTCGAAGGTACCGAAGTGACCATCATCGACGGCGGGAAGGAATTCCATTTCACGATGGATGATGATTTCGACAACATTCTCGACGGCGCATTAGCCGCTGGCGCAGATTTACCTTTCGCATGCAAAGGTGGCGTTTGCAGTACATGCCGATGTAAGATTCTATCGGGTACCGTCGAAATGAAAATCAATTATGCGCTCGATGAAAATGAAGTAAGTAAGGGATTAATATTAAGTTGCCAAGCGGTTCCTACATCAAAAAATGTAGTAGTCGAATTTGGCGTGTAGTTTAAGTATTAAAAGAAAAATTATGTCAGAAGTAGAAGTAAAAAATTTAGAAGACCTTTTTGATGCTCGAATCGCGCGCGACGAGAAAATTGAGCCCAAAGATTGGATGCCGGAGAAATACAGGCAAACGCATATACGTCAAATTTCACAACACGCGCATTCCGAAATTGTTGGGATGTTGCCCGAAGGAAATTGGATTACACGGGCGCCATCTTTGCGTCGTAAAATATCGCTTTTAGCAAAAATTCAAGATGAAGCGGGTCATGGTCTTTATTTGTACAGCGCCTGTGAAACCTTAGGAGTTTCTCGTGAAGAATTGTATGAGCAATTGCATTCTGGCAAAGCAAAGTACTCTAGTATCTTTAATTATCCGACAATCACTTGGGCCGATATGGGCGCAATTGGCTGGTTGGTTGATGGTGCTGCTATTATCAATCAAGTGCCACTTACTGCAACTTCATTCGGACCTTATGCCCGTGCGATGGTGCGCGTTTGCAAAGAGGAAAGTTTTCACCAACGCCAAGGTTTTGATATTATGATGACTTTAGCTAATGGTTCACCTGAACAAAAGGAAATGGCTCAAGATGCATTAAACCGCTGGTGGTGGCCTTCTCTGATGATGTTGGGTCCAACCGATGCCGCGTCAGTGCATACAGAGCAATCCATGAAATGGAAACTGAAACGCAAAACCAACGACGAATTGCGTCAACAATTTGTGGATCAAACCGTTCCTCAAGCACATTTGATTGGTCTTACAATTCCGGATCCAGATCTAAAATGGAATGAGGAAACCAAACGATATGATTTTGGCGACATGGACTGGGATGAGTTTTGGCAAGTCGTAAAAGGCCACGGACCATGCAACAAGGAACGTATCTCAGCAAGAGTGAATGCATGGGAAAACGGAAAATGGGTGCGTGATGCCGCGATGGCGTATGCTGAAAAACAAGAAAGTAAAGAAGTAAAAGAAGCAATATAAATTTGTTGTCGGTTGCTGGTTGTTAGTTTTTGACTATCAACTATCAACTATCAACTATCAACTTTTTAAAAATGAAAAACTGGCCACTTTGGGAAGTATTTATCAGAAGTAAAAACGGATTAGAACACCGTCATTGTGGAAGTCTTCACGCAAGTGACGCCACTATGGCGCTCGAGAACGCCCGTGATGTCTACACCAGAAGAATGGAAGGCGTGAGTATTTGGGTAGTGCCATCAAAAGAAATCACCGCATCCAATCCGGATGACAGTTCTGAATTGTTTGATCCCGCTAAGGATAAAGCCTATCGTCATCCTACATTTTATGAGTTGCCTGATGAACTAAAACACATGTAATTGCGGTACAGGAATAAAGGTATAGGGAGCAAGGTTAATGCCATCAAAACCCCTTACCCAAAACCCTTTACCCAAAACCTTAAGAAAATGGATAATAATCTAGTTCAATATATATACGGAATTGCCGACAATTCCTTAATCTTAGGTCAGCGTCTCGGAGAACTTTGTGGTCACGGTCCAAGTTTAGAAACCGATATTGCCATGACAAACATGTCGCTCGATTTATTAGGGCAAGTTCGCAGCTATTATCAATATGCAGCTAAGATTTTAGGAGGAGAAGCCACGGAAGATACTATCGCTTTTTTAAGAAATGAACGTCAGTATAAAAATGTGCTATTAGTAGAACAACCCAATACGGATTTTGCTTATTCTATTTCAAAGCAATTTTTATTTGACCATTTTCATTGGTTATTGCTAAATGAATTGCAAAATTCGAAAGACGAAACCTTGGCTGCCATTGCTAAAAAAAGTATCAAAGAAGTAAGTTATCACGTTCGTTTTTCCTCCGATTGGATCAGACGATTGGGTGACGGAACAGAAGAAAGTCGCAATCGAATTCAAATTGCAATCAATGATTTATGGGTATTTACCGATGAGTTATTTCATCAAACCGATTCCGATAAAGAAATGGTTTCACAAGGAATTGGCGTAGACGTAATGGTTTTAAAATTGGTTTATTACGAGAAAATAAAGGCTATTCTGGAAGAATCCACATTACAATTTCCGCAAGTGGAATATTTTCAAAAAGGAGGAAAGCAAGGAATTCACAGTGAACATATGGGATATATTTTGACAGAAATGCAATACATGCAGCGCGCTTATCCCAATATGAATTGGTAATATAGTAATCAAAATGCTTTGCGCCTTAGCGTCTTTGCGAGCAATACATGACAGAACAACTTCAACATATCGACAAGAAATTATTCGAAATTCTAGATTCGGTTTCAGATCCAGAAATTCCGGTCTTGTCAATTATGGAAATGGGTGTAGTGCGTGCTGCTGCAATCGTTGATGGAATTGTCGAAGTTGTGAT
>CALPOS020000071.1 GCA_943325255.2 Sphingobacterium thalpophilum | reverse complement strand
TGATATGATGATTGATATCGCTGAAAAAGAATATCAAATTGACATACGAAAAAACTCATCACCCGAACAATCGACCATTTTAAAGAACAACAAAAACAAACAGTAATGTTTGCCTGTACTTTGTTCGGGATAGATAGACAGGTTTATTACAGAAGAATAAAACGTCGCATTATCAAACAAGATAAAGCACAATTGGCTGTGAATATGGTTTTAGATATCAGGGCACAAATGCCTAGAATTGGCTCTAAAAAACTGTATTATTTACTAAATAAAGATTTAAAAACATTGAAAATAGGAAGAGATAAATTTATTGATATTCTCAGGGCCAATCATCTACTAATACTTCCAAAATGTTCTTATCATATTACAACAAATTCGCATCATCGTTTTAGAAAGTATAAAAATCAGCTACTGGATTTACAAATAAACAAGCCAGAACAAGTTTGGGTATCGGACATAACTTACATTGGAAAAAGAGATAAACCGTGCTATTTGAGTTTAATAACCGATGCTTATTCTAAGAAAATTGTTGGATACAATGTGTCTGATAACCTAAATACAGAAAGTAGTTTAGTGGCTTTAAAATTAGCCGTAAAACAGAGAAAAAACAAGGAAATACCACTAATCCATCATTCGGACAGAGGACTACAATATTGTGCTAATGAATATCAAAAACTGTTGAGTAAAAACAATATTAAACCCAGTATGACACAAAACTCTGATCCATATGAAAATGCCGTGGCAGAAAGAATAAATGGAATGTGGAGTACTATTTTTGCGCAACAAATCATAGGAGCACAAGGATATAAATTTATTGTAACCAATGGCGCTCAAACGAGAGAATTCGTTACGGCTAACCCAAGATTCCAATTGGCTTTATTATCAGGAGGAGCAGCTGCAAGTACTGCTTACACTATCCGTGTAGATGTTTTGTACAATAGTAGTTATGTTGAAGGTACTGTTTTCTGCACTGTTACCACTTCACCAGCGGCGACAAGACAAACAAATGCAGCTTTAGATATCAATGAAGTGAATGCAACTCCAAACCCATATGCTGAAACATTTAAATTGAATTTAAATACATCAAGTGAAGATCAAGTGGGAGTAAGAGTATATGACATGTTGGGCTGTGAGGTTGAATCACGCCAGGCACCTGTTGACGCCATCACTAACTTTGAAATTGGCTCACAATATCCATCGGGAGTATACAACATTATTGTAACTCAAGGTGCTCACACCAAAACATTGCGGGTGATTAAAAGACAACTATAAATTGTAAGAATTAAAACGCCTCGTATTGAGGCGTTTTGGCTTTTAATGACGCTAGTTATTAACGAATCAAAAGTGTCACGTGATCTGACAAGAGCAATCAATAGTCTATACCTCCTTTGAAATCAGGGCTTGTAGCAGTTAGTAGAATTCTTAAAATGAATTTCAAAAGTTCTTAATTGTTGTTAATAACATGCGAATAAATGTAAAACTAGAAGACCGTCGAGATGAAATTTAGATTAAATTTGGGTCTGTAAAAGGGGTGCTTTTATGAATATGTAATATCTTTAATCAATTGATAATTAAAATTATGGAATTATTTAACCCAAACTTCCCTCGTAGAATTACTTCGTGCAACAATTACCTACTTGTTTGTTCAAAATTTTCATTTTACAAGTCAATTGTTTTCAATTTTATTTTTCTCATTTGCTATGTTACTGTTTATTCTCAAGAAGTTACGCAGACGGACAGTTCAACTGTTTCACAAACCAGTAATCAAGAGCAGGCTAACATCATGACATGCGAACCTCCCACGGCATTGAGTTATACTGTTAATTCAGCTTTTTATTGCACGGGTATACCAATTACGCCAAACTTAATGAGTTATTCGGGAGATACAGTGACCTCTATGTCAATCAGCCCTGACTTACCTGTGGGATTGAGTTTTAATTTGCTTACAGGAACAATTACGGGTACGCCGACGCTGGCCGTTGCGGGCAATTATACTGTGATTATTAACAATCCTTGTGGATTTACCAATCGAATACTGTATATCGCGGTGAGTTCAGGAACCAATTACTATGCAGATACTGATGGAGATGGCTACGGAACTGGCGTAGCAACAGTATCCTGCACTGGACAACCTATAAATACAGCTACCAATAATACCGATTGCGCGCCGACAAATCCTTTAAAGTGGCGCACGTCAAATCTCTATATTGATCAAGACGGGGATCGTTACAACAATGGCTTTCCTCCAGTTGCTACTTGTTATGGTGCGACGGTTCCGGTCGGCTTTACTTCTCAATATATCGGTACAGACTGTCTCGATACAAATATTTTGGTAAATCCTAATGCTGTAGAAGTTCCTAGTAACGGAATTGATGACAATTGCGATGGTGTCATTGATGAAATAAATGTAACCTCAAATTTGATTTCAACAAGTTGTGGCATTACAATTTCATCACTTAGCACGTCGCTTTTTGCACAAACAATTGCTGGAGCACAAGCTTACCGGTTTGAAGTAACAAACGGTCTTAGTGTAGGTGTTTTCGAAACCAATGTTAATCGATTTAACCTGTTTAACCTTTCGCCAGGAGTGACGTTTTCGACTGCCAGTACCGTCAATAGTGTCAGAGTTGCTGTAAAGACAAATGGATTTTGGCGGACTTATGGAGCGCCATGTATAGTAAATACGCCGCCCGTTCCTTATTCAACCTCTGTAAATCAGCCTGTTTGTGGATCTTTCTTAAGAGATATTTGGGATACGATTTTTTGCTTTCAAATTCCAAATGCTACAGGCTATCGCTTTAGAGTAAAAAAAGACGGTGTGTTAATAGGTACAGTTGACAGCAACGTCAATAGTTTTAGGATGGTTAGTCTGGGAATTAGTAATATTAATTTTGCAACAGCCTACACTATTGATGTATTATTGAAATTTAATAATACATGGCTGCCAGATACAGAATATGGAAATAGTTGCGTTATTGTAACGCCTCCAACTCCCGGGGTTTCAAGAATATCTATTCCAAGTTGTGGAAGTTCAACGAACAGTATATGGCAAAACATTTTTGCGGTTCCGATTACGGGTGCCCAAGGATATAAATTTGTATTTGACAATGGTATTCGATATCGGGAATACATTACGACTGCAAGTTCAATGGGCATTTTTAATATACCAGGTGGTCCGATGGTTGGAACTACATATTCCATTCGTGTAGATGTGCTTTACAATAATAGCTACGTGCCAGGCAGGGAGACTTGCACACTGACGATCTTACCAACAGCTACGAGGTTAACAAACGAACCGATAAGTATCTTTGATGTTAAATCGACGCCCAATCCGTTTACAGACAATTTTAACTTGGGGCTTAATACTTCAAGTGAAGAGCTTGTTGAAATAAAAGTCTATGATATGTTTGGTCGATTAACCGAAACGCACAAGAATACGGTTGAATACCTTACCAACCAAACATATGGTGAAAGCTATCCTTCCGGAGTGTATAATATTGTCGTAACTCAAGGAACTACGACGAAGACCTTGCGCGTAATCAAAAGGTAAACTATTGCAATAGGTAGCGTATTCTTAATTTATCCGAAGCAGGGGTATTGTTTTGCTTTGTTTTCTTCCAAAATATCTTTCCGACTGTTTTTTCCAAATAAAATCTTGCATGATGGATTATTCTATCGAATAGTTCTCATAAAACTATCCATGAAATGCGTCTTTTGTAGCCGAAATGCACGAGATTTTCATTTTTCGTTAGTTTAACGAGTTTTAAAGTTAGTTACCGAAGTTCTTTTCGGACGCAGTGTAGTTACCATAGATTTGTCATGTACAAACAAAGTAACACACACCATATGAACACAACAGCAAACACTACTACTTCTAACAACATCAAAATGATGATCGTTTTAGTAATGGTGTTGTTGTCAACTGTTGGGTTTGCACAAAATAAAGTTGAAGTTCCTAATGCATTTGCTACATCAACAACTACAGTGGAAGCTAATGCTTCAATGAATATGGTTTCTTGGTTTATGGGAACAAGACAAACAACTAATGAGAATACTACTAAAGAATCTACTTCAAAAAAACAAATGATGACAAGCGGAATTGCCCCTAACCGTTTATTGATCAAAACGTTTTTGAAAAAAGCGTCTCAATACGCTTCTAATATCGCATAGTTTTTTATAAGCATGGTTAATTACTCAACAGAAAACCTCCTTCGTCAAGGGAGGTTTTTTTATGCCTTTTTCATACACTATCTATACTTTATCTATACACTATCTAGGCATTAACTTCGCTGGATTCTTGATGCGTTGTTGGTAAGGAAACCAATGCGTTTCGAGATTGTCAAAAATGACTGCGTTTTTTCATCATAATGTCAACGAATCTTTAAATTTGATTAAAGAGTTGATATTTTTGCGTCTTGTATTTTGAAGAGTGTATTATTTGTTTAACTTTGTAAGTTCGTACCAGAATAAAGATAAACGCTCTAAACACTGTTTACGTGTCAATATTAAATGCTTAATTATGAAAAATTCATTACTTAAAAGAGTCGTTTCGTTGCAATCATTGCCTACACTTTCTGTGTTTTTGTTGCTTTTTATGACTTTAATTTCAGAGAACTCTTATGCGCAGCCAACGGTTTTAGGAACCCAAGTTGCCAATGGGGGTTATGTAACCTATGACTTAGTGACACGTGGTGGTGGCGTTCGTTTTGTACGAATTAATGCTACTTCAGCTGGAATAGCCGGAGCACGTAACTGGGAATTTGCGACAGGAACTGCAGGAGCCACAAATTACTCGACCAACTGGAGGCCTTATACAAGTGGCCAACAATTGTCGGGGTTTAATGCCTACATAGATCCTGCATCCGCGGCTTCTTCTGCGCGATATAATACTGGCTCTGGAGGGCAAAGCGGAACTTTACCAGCAATAGTTTCAGGTTCATATTACACATTTATTGTAGGTGGGAACAGCGCTGCCAACAACTTTATGTCGGTATTGTCTACGACTTACAATCCTAAAAATATTACTGCTGCTTCTCAAAGCCCTGTGGCTGCCTCGGTAGGTGTCGGTCAACCTGTGGTGGTTACGACGACAATTTCTGCCACTTTGAGCACTAACGAAACGGTTTACTTACGCTACTCGAAAGATGGTTTTGCCACCTCTACGATTACCTCGTTTAGTACTTCAGGAACGACATTGACGGCTACTATACCAGGTACGTTTAACACGCCAAGTGCGAATGTTTCTTATTATATCTTCTCCTCTAATACAGCAACTGCTCCTTCGGTGGCACAAGCGGATTATTTTTCTTTGAATATTTATAATGCCTCTGGACAAAATGTTAGCGGTGGCGGAACAAACTATACTTATACGGTTGGTGCGACCACACCAAGCTATACTTGGAACCAAACCGGAACGGCATCTTGGGCTACGGGTACAAACTGGACGCCAACGAGATCGGTTATCGGAGCGTACGACAATATGATTTTTAATAATGGCGCTACGACTACCGTAACCAACATTCCGGTAGAAACCGTTGGTGGCATATTAGTGTCTGGAAATACAACGGTAAACTTGCAGCCTGCGGGTGCGGGTGCCTTGACGATAAGCAATGGTGTTACAGGTGCTGATTTATCTGTAGCGTCGGGTAGTGCTTTGAATGCGACTGGAGCGAGTGCGTTGGCGTTGACAGTTGCCACAGGAGCCACGGGAAGTATCAGCGGAAGCATGAATTTTACTACTTCTGCAAATACGTTGATTGCTGCAGATGCAGCTGGAATTACATTTAACAGTGGTTCCTCATTTACACAAGGAACAGGAAATACTGGAAACGTTTTTGGTTCTGGAACTGCAAATAGTGTTGTATTTGCCTCTGGGTCAACCTTTAACCATAATGCTGGTGCTAATCCTTTTCAAAAAACACAGCCGGCATCGGTTGTTGTCTTTCAGACAGGAAGTAATTATATTCATGGTATTGCAGGAGGATCAGGTTTAGGTTTTAGTGGAAGAACATATTCTAATTTAACGCTTCAAGGCAGTGGAATAGCAACTTTAACAGGTGGTTCCGCCGTTTATATGGATAATTTGACTTTATCTAACAACACAACGCTTAATATTGGAATGACAGGAGTTGCGGCAGCGATATCTTCGATTAACGGAAATATTAGTGTGGCTTCTGGTTCTACTTTTAATGCGAATGGTACTGGCGCTTCACTTCAGTTTAATGGCGCGAGTCAAACCATTAGTGGTACTGGAGCGTATACTATTGCTACAGGTCAAACCATCGACATTCCTTCAGGGAAAGTGACGGCTTTGCAAAGTAATATGACGATCACGGGTACAGGTTCGTTGGCGATTTCAGGAACCATCGATTTGGCTCCAGGCGTTGTAGTGAGTGGTACAGGTATATTCAATTTGGCTGCTGCAGCAACACTCAGAACGGGTCATACAGCAGGTTTGGCATCGAGTGGTGCTACTGGTTCTGTTCAAACGACTACACGTACTTTGCCAACTACTTCGAATTATGTTTATAATGGGGTTGCCAATCAAATTACAGGAACAGGTTTGCCTGCTACTGTCAATTCATTAACAATCAATAATACGGGGACTTCTCCAAACAATATAGTAACCTTAACTGCGATTACAGCCATTACAGCCACTTCTGGTTCGTTGACTTTAACTGCAGGTAAATTAGATTTGAATGCCAAACAATTGACGATTCCTTCTGGTGGATCGGTCGCGGCTACTGCTGGTGATTTTACCGCTACGGCAGGACCTGTGTTTTTTGTAGGTTCAGGTTCGGTATCGGGAACGGTTAATTTCCCAACAGTAACTATTGCTGGTGGTGTTGATTTTGGTTCGGCTTCTAATATTGTGACTTCATTGCAATTTAACTCAGGTGCTTTTATCAATACGAATGCGCCGACATACGGAATTGCTTCTACTTTAATATACAATACGACTGGAACGTATGGTCGTAACTTAGAGTGGAGTGCAACTACTGGAAAAGGATATCCAAATCACGTATTGGTTCAAAACGGAACTACAGTAGATTTAGCTGCAAATGGTTTTGCGGATAGAGCGATTGCTGGAAATTTAAACTTGGGTGTTGTTGGTGCTGCGAGTGCGGGTTCTTTATCTATGGGAGCTACTACTAACAAATTGACTGTTGGTGGCAACATCGTAATCGGAGGAAATACTTCTGGAACTAGCGTGCTAACTTTATCGAGTGCGATTGGTGGTGATATTTACTTGAGTGGCAACTGGGATACCAAAACCAATGGTTCTTACGCTTCTAGTACGAGAGCGGTTTTCTTTCAAGGAACAGGAACTTCTACGGTAACGACCATTGGTGCTGCTACTTTTGATTATTTGTTTATTAATAAAACAAGTGGAGGAACCGTAAGTTTAGCGAATGATATGACGGTCAATAACAATTTGACTTTGAATGCGCAATTGGTAACCAATGCTTTTAAAGTGATTATTCCAACCGGAAATAATGTTACAGCAAATGCGAATGGTTGGGTTCGTGGTAACTTGCAAAAAAATATTCCAACAGGTACTAATTCAAGAACTTTTGAAGTCGGAAATAGTACTGTTTATACTCCAGTGACTACTGCTTATAGCGGGGTAACTGGTGCAGGTAATTTGGTGGTATCCACTACAGATAATGATCATCCACAAATTAGTAGTTCACCTTTAGTAGCTTCTAAATCTGTAAACCGTTTCTATAGCATTGCGAATAGTGGTGTTACTGGAGGAAGTTATGATGCGACGTTTACTTTCGTTGCAGGTGATGTAGATTCTGGTGCTAGTACTTCAGTTTTAGGCGTTGCCAATTATGTGAATCCAACTTGGACGAACTTGACTGTTGGTGCTAGAACAAGTACGACTACACAAGCGACAGGCGTAACCGTTTATGGTGACTTCCAATTGGGAGAAGGTCAAACTACTTGGACTGCAGGAGCAAGCACTACAGCTTGGGCGACTTCAGGAAACTGGTCTAACGGAGTTCCTTCTTCAATATCAAATGTGATTATAGCGAGTGCGAGTTTTTATCCAGAAATCACGACGACGGTAACGGTTAACAGTTTGGATGTTGCCGCTTCAACTTCCTTGACAGTGAAGTCAGGAGGAAATATTACGCTGACAGATAAGATTAATAATGCTGGTACAATCACAGTTGAGAATAATGCGAATTTGAGACAAGTTAATACAACAGCTAACACTGGAAGCGGTTCTACGGTAGTGAAGCGAAATACGGCTGCTTTAATGCGTCAGGATTATGTGATGTGGTCTGCGCCGGTTAGTGGACAACAGTTGCAGGAATTTTCTCCCAATACTTTATCTACACGTTTCTATACGTTTGATGGCTCGTTGGGTTCTGCTGGTCAATATGTGGCTACTTCGGTAACAGGTAATTTCAATACAGGAATTGGCTATTTGATTCGTCTTCCTAATAATCATCCGGTTACTCCGACGGTTTGGAGTGGTACCTTTACAGGAGGAAGTGCTAACAATGGTACACAGACGCAATCTAGTTTGACTGCAGGAAGATATTACGCCGTGGGGAATCCCTATCCATCTACTATTAATGCAGATAGTTTCATTACTGGTAACAGTTTGAGTGAGGCTATTTATTTCTGGAGAAAAACCAATAATGCTACTACATCATCTTATGCCACTTATACTTTAGCTGGAGGTGTTTCTAATTCTGGAGGTGATCCTTTAGCATTGCAGCCAAATGGTTTTATACAAGTTGGACAAGGATTTATTGCCAGAGTTCCAGCTGGTGGATCTACTTTACAATTTACCAACACCATGCGTGTTGTGAATAACGGTAATCAATTTTTAAGAAGGACTGAAGATAGAAGTCGCTATTGGTTAAATCTAACCAACGATCAAGGTTACTTTGGTCAAATGATGGTGGCTTATATGCCGAATGCGACGAATGGTTATGATCCTGCGATTGATGGACTTTACTTTAATGATAGTGACACTGCTTTGACTTCTGTAATTGACGGTCAGAACTATGTTATTCAAGGTAGAGCTTTGGCTTTTGAATTGACAGATGTGGTGGCTTTAGGATTTAAATCGGAGTTGGCAGGTAATTTTACAATTGCTTTAAACAACTTTGATGGGACGATATTCGACACCAACAATCAAGCGATTTATTTGAAAGATAATTTGACTAACACGGTTCATGATTTACGAGCAGGTTCATATAATTTTACTACGGAGGCAGGTGTTTTCAATAACCGATTTGAAGTTCAATATGATAACTTCTTGTCTGCAGAGAACCCATATTTAACCGCGGATCTGGTGGCGGTTTACAAACAAAACCAAGAAATCGTTGTGAATGCTGGAAACATCAAATTGTCTAAGGTTCAGATTTATGATGTACG
>CALPOS020000070.1 GCA_943325255.2 Sphingobacterium thalpophilum | reverse complement strand
TGGAAGTTATACGGGATTGGTATATTTAACGCCGCTTTTAGGCGGTTATTTATGTGATAAATTTTTAGGAAACAGACGAAGTATTGTAATTGGTGGCTTGTTGATGGCAATTGGTCAGTTTTTTATGTTTTTTAGTGCTTCTGCGGGTGCCAATGGCGGCGTTTCATTAATGTGGATGGGATTGACAGCAATCATTATTGGAAATGGTTTCTTTAAACCAAATATTTCTACCATGGTGGGACAATTATATCCGGCAAATGATCGAAGAATCGACAGCGCGTTTACCATTTTCTATATGGGGATTAATTTGGGTGCGTTCTTCTCGCCACTAGTTTGCGGTTCAATGGATTTCAAATGGGGCTTTTTAGCGGCAGGAATCGGAATGTTGATTGGTCTAGTAGCTTTTGTGTTGGGTCAGAAAAAATATTTAATTTCTGAAGAAGGGAAACATATTGGTTTACCTGTTAAGAAATTGGATGCTAAAAGTATCGGAATGATTGTTGGCTCAATCATGATTATCTTTTTTATGTTGAATTTTAAACAAATGTTCAATAGTGATTCAGATATTATTAGTTATTTTATATATGGTGCGATGGTATTGATGCCAGTCTTAATTTTGAGTGATAAAAGTCTGACCAAAATTGAAACCCAACGTATTATCGTGATATTTATCTTGGCCTTTTTCGTCATTTTCTTCTGGGGCGCATTTGAACAAGCAGGCGCTTCACTGACGTTATTTGCAGACCGACAAACAGAAAGAACTCTTTTTGGATGGGAAATGCCAGCCTCTTACTTTCAATCAGTAAATCCTTTGGCGGTTATTGCATTAGCTCCAATTTTTACAATCGTTTGGGGATTTTTGTACATCAGAAAATTAGAGCCGTCTTCTCCTAAAAAAATGGCGATTGGTTTGGCATTGGTCGCTCTTGGATATGTAGTTATTGCAATTGCAGTAAAAGGGTTAGGTGTAGAAGATAAAGTTTCTATGTGGTGGTTGATTGGTTTGTATATTATTCATACAATGGGTGAATTGTGTTTGTCGCCAATCGGTTTGTCTATGGTTTCTAAATTAGCGCCATTGCGTTTGTCATCATTGATGATGGGAACTTGGTTCTTGGCTAATGCCGCTGCCAACAAATTTGCGGGAACATTAAGTGCATTAATTCCACCTACGGCAGGTGCTGAAGCGATTGAAGGTCCAATTGTAAATCCTTCGTTTCTTGGATTTGAAATCACCAATTTGTATGAGTTCTTTATGCTATTTATCATTATGACAGGTGCGGCTGCTGCAATACTATTTGTTTTGAGTTCATGGTTGCAAAAAATGATGCACAACGACCATGTTGAAGGAATTGATTTGTCTGTAGAAAATAGATAACTAACCATTTTCAACTATGTGGAATAAACATCCAAAAGCATTACCGTACTTATTTTTATCCGAAATGTGGGAACGTTTCGGATACTATTTAATGATCGGGATTTTTACACTTTATCTTAAAGATGTAGAAGCCGGTTTTGCCATGACCGAAAAAGAAGCGTCTGATTTATATGGAACTTTTATCGCATTGGTTTTCTTAACTCCTTTTATCGGAGGTTTGGTCGCCGATAGATATTTGGGTTATCGAACTTCCATTATTATTGGTGGTTTGTTGATGGGAATTGGCTATTTCATGATGGGAATCCACAATATTACAATCCTCTATATTGCGATGACTTTTGTAATTGTTGGAAACGGTTTCTTTAAGCCGAATATTTCAACCTTATTAGGGAATTTCTACTCTAAAGAAGAATATAAAGAAAAGAAGGATGAAGGCTACAATATTTTCTATATGGGAATCAATATTGGTGCTTTTGTCTGTAATTTTTTTGGTGCTGCATTGCAGATTCTCTTAGGTTGGCAATATGCTTTTATGGCAGCCGGAGTTGGAATGTTTGTCGGTGTTTTGGTTTTTATCCTAGGAACCAAGCATTACGTCGGCTACGATCAGAAAAAGGGAACGCAAGAGGGAGATATGCCTTTTTATAAAATTGTACTCTTTATTTTGCTACCGTCAGTAGTTTTTGGAATTATTGGATGGATGTTGAAAGGCGTAACATCAGATACCAATCCAGATAGTTATATCTTCGGATCAGATAGTACAGATGCCTTTATTTTCGCTTGTATTCCAGTGATTTTCTTTTATGCAAGTTTGTATTTTAAAGCCAAACCCGACGATAAAAGACCTATTGGTGCTTTATTGTCGATTTTCGCAGTAGTGATTTTATTCTGGGCCGTTTTTAAACTGAACGGATCAGCACTCAACACTTGGGCAGATCGCTATACCGATAGAGAAATTACAGGAACTACAAAAGCGGTTTTCAACGGACTGAAATTGTCGAAAGAGATTGAATATAAGAAAGATTCGGTCGAATTGTATGATGCTAGTTTTCGACTTCAAAAAGAAAACGGTGAAGTAGTAAAAGTAGTAGATTATCCTGTTTATTTCCGAAATGTAGCGAAAGATAAGTTACCCGAAGAAAATTCGAAAGTGAGTTTGTGGGCAACAAACTTAAGTCAATCTATCAATCCAGGTTGGGTGATTATTCTCACGCCATTAGTGGTTGCCTTTTTTACTTTCTTGAGAGGACGAAAAAAAGAACCGTCTACACCAACCAAAATCGCTTTCGGATTATTAATCTCTGCTTTGTCTGTATTGGTTATGGTTGCTGCGGTAAAAATGGGTGGAAATGGTTCTGAAAAAGTAAGTGTTTGGTGGCTCGTTGCCAATTATGGAATCATTACTATTGGAGAACTATTTTTGAGTCCAATGGGATTGTCGGTGGTTTCAAAATTAAGTCCAACCAATATCACCTCGTTGATGATGGGTGGTTGGTTTCTCTCCACTTCCATCGGAAATAAGCTAAGCGGTGTGCTTGCCAGTTTGTGGGATACTTATGACGACAAAACCGATTTCTTTTGGATTAACTTTTCGCTTTTAATATTTGCAACTGCATTGATGTTTGTTTTACTGAAGCAGCTCAATAAGGTAATGCAAGAAAAAGGAATCAAATAAAACTAAAAATGGAGCAAAACTTAACATTAGATCAGATTCAGAATTTCGAAGGAAAGTACCCAAAACAGCTTTGGTATTTGTTCTTAGTAGAAATGTGGGAACGTTTTTGTTTCTATGGAATGCGTGGTGTTTTAACCATTTTTATGGCGGATCAAGTGTTGGGTTTGTCTTTATCTGATAAAGAAGCCAATCTAAAATACGGCGCCATCCAAGCATTTGTTTACGCCTTTACCTTTATTGGGGGAATTTTCGCGGATAAGATTTTGGGCTTCAAAAAGTCACTTGTATTCGGCGGAATAGTCATGATTGCAGGAAATTTATTGATTGCTTTTTCTCCACAAGAAATGTTTTATTTGGGAATTACTTTGTCGATTATAGGAACAGGTTTCTTTAAGCCGAATATTTCATCGATGGTTGGAGAATTATACAAAGAAGGTGACAGTAGGAGAGATGCAGGTTTTGGTTTGTTTTATTCTGGAATCAACATCGGCGCTTTATTGGGCGGCGCGGTTTGTGTCTATTTTGGAACGAGTAAAGATTACGGTTGGAGTTATTCCTTTTTGTCAGCGGCGGTGGTGATGCTAATAGGATTGATCACTTTTATGATGACAAAGAAATCTCTGGGTCCAATTGGTGATTCTCCGTTATTGGAATTGCCTAAATCAAAAAGAACTACAAAGGAAATTGCCGTGTATATTGGTTCAATCATTAGTATTCCACTCATTTTCATGATGATCAAGAATACGGATTACACCGATTATTTTATGTACACCATTGGACCATTGGCGATATTCTATTTCTTATTTGAAACTTATAAGGAAAAGGAATTGAAAGCGCAGAAAAAGTTGATTGCTGCATTTATATTTATCATATTCTCCATTATTTTTTGGGCGTTTTTCGAACAAAGTGGCGGTTCTTTGGCATTGTTTGCTCAAAATAATTTACATCCTAATTTATTGTTTTTTGAAATCAATCCTAATATTGTAAATAACACTTCAAACTCCTTGTTTGTAATTGTTTTTAGTCCAATTCTAGGGTTGCTTTGGTTGGCGATGGCTAAGAGAAAAATTGAGCCTAATACAGTCGTTAAATTTGGACTAGGATTTTTGTTTCTAGCGGCCGCTTTCTATGTTTTTTATTACACTAAGTTTTTTGCAGATGCTAAAGGCTTGACCTCTTTGAATATTTTTACTTTAGCCTATTTAGTAATCACTTTTGGAGAATTGTGTTTGTCGCCAATCGGATTATCAATCATGACCAAATTGTCTCCCAAAAGATTATCAGGTATGATGATGGGAATGTGGTTTTTGGCCAGTGCTTATGGTCAATATGCTGCAGGATTGTTAGGAGCGGGAATGTCGTCTCCAGATGAGAATGCGTCTTTGGTTACGAAACTTCAAGGGTATACCGACGGCTATTATCAATTGGCGGTTTATGCGTTAATCTCAGGTGTAGTTTTGATAATCTTCACGCCATTAATAAAAAAATTGATGCAAGAAGTAAAATAAATTTAGTACTTTCGGCATTGTTTTTGTCAACACAGCAAACCTTTTAAAAAAAATATAATATGAAAAAGATACTAATTGTAGCCCTACTGATTTTGGGCGCAACAACGGTGGAAGCTCAAGAATTAAAGTGGGAAACCAACATGGAGCAAGCTTCACAAATTGCAATAAAAACTAAAAAACCCCTATTGATGTTTTTTACGGGAAGTGACTGGTGCGGTTGGTGCATACGTTTGCAAAACGAGGTTTTAAAGAAGCCAGAATTTGCAGCTTGGGCTAAAGAAAATGTGGTTTTATTAGAACTAGATTATCCACGAAGAACACCTCAATTACCAGAAATTCAAAAGCAAAACATGGAATTGCAACAAATGTTCGAAGTTCGTGGTTACCCAACAATTTGGTTGGCAAATCCGTCTAAGAAAGATGGTAAGACGAATTTGGAGAAATTAGGAAGTACAGGTTATGTTGCTGGTGGTCCAGAGAAATGGCTAGAAACTGCCAATCAAATATTAAAGAAAAAATAATTTATTTTTCCAATTTATAGAATCCCTTTTCATAAGTGTTATGAAAGGGGATTTTTTCTTTTATGCATGTTGATTGCCAAAGTGCCGAATAGGATTTAAAGTTACTGCCATCGGCAATTACAAGTTTGGGTCTGCAAGTTTGAAAAACCCGATTTAAGTTGATTCTTGGTGATTGCCTCATTATGAGTAGGTCTGGGCGCACGTTTTTTGGGTAGGCACCAGTGCTGTCAATAATTACAATTTTCTTGTTTAAAACATACAGCAAGTTTGGAACTGGATTTTCTTTCGCAACTTTTAAAAAATTTGCGGTTAAGTAAGGCTTAATTGGATTGTGTTTTTCAGTTTCAGAGCCCTTAAATAGCGTTACTTTTTCGCCATTTCTTTCCGCGATCAAACTTGACTTCTTAATATTAAACACAATGAGTTCGTTTTTGTTTTCGGTGGCCCAGCGCGTATAGAAGAAACTGGATTGTATTAGAATGACTCCAATACTAAAGAAGACAATTCGCCAATAGCTTGGCCTTTTAAAGTACATAACCGCAGTAATTAGTAGAAGATAGCAACTCAAAACCATCATTACATTGAACGGAATATCGGTCAAAACCATTTGGTCAAACGAAGCTATTTTGTGAATGATATTGTTTAGGAATGCAATTGATTTTTCGACAATTTGGGCAAGAAATAGCGGCGCCAGATCAAACAATATTAATATCATAAGCAATAATCCTAAAGCCATAATTACACTCAAAAACGGAATAATGATTAAGTTAGTCACAAAAAATAATCCGGGGAATTGATGAAAATAGTAAATGCTAATCGGTACAGTTCCCAATTGAGCGGCAAAGGACACGGTGAGAATGTCCCAAAAATACTTCGTGATTTTGTGTTTAGGCTCCCAAATCGAGCTTAGTAATGGCTGAAGCCATAGGATGAAGAATAGCGCCAAGTAACTTAGCTGAAATCCGACATCAAAAAGGAATGACGGCTCAAAAAGTAAAATCAACAAAAGCGAAACCAATAAAGTATGGAACATGTTTGTTTTTCGTTTCAAATGCAATCCAATGGCAACAAATGAAAACATAGTAACCGATCGAATAACCGAAGGAGAAAGGCCAGCAATAAAGGCAAATCCCCACAATACAAGTAAGATGAAAGCTAATTTTAAGTAGTTGATCCATTTTACTTTGGGAAGATGTTTCAAAATGAATCCCATAAATAGCACAATAAAACCAACATGCAAGCCCGAAACAGAAAGGATATGAATGGCTCCAGCCTTTTGATAATCTACAATAATGTCTTGAGAAATTTCTTGTTGCTGCCCCAAAATTAACGCGGTAAGAACACTTAATTCAACGGAACTAAAATGGACTTTTTGTAAGCCCAAAAGTATTTTGGATCTAACTGCATCGGAGTAGTAGAAAAGATCTTTTTTTAGAATCGACTGAACCTTATATTCTGAATTTCCGATGTAAGTTTGAGCTAAAATTGACTTTGTGGTCAAATACTTTCCAAAGTCAAATTGGTTCGGATTTAAAGGCCGTTTATGCGGAATAATTATAGAAAATACGTGAAGTGTAGTACCAATTCGAAAGTTGTTTTTTCGACTGTCTTTTTTGATATTGAGAATGATTTTGCCAGAGCAATTGGACTGGTCAATCTTACTAACAAGTCCAATATATCGTTCATAGTACAAAGTGCTTTTCAGTTTTTCCCGGAGAATAATCTCTGCTTGATGTGGGATTTCAGTAGACTGAATTTGATTGAGGTAACTGTCTTTTTGATTCGAGCCGGAATGCGTTGTCAATGAATACATTCCAAGACAAAAAGAAAAGAAATAAGTAGTTAAACCGAAAACGTTGTTTTGGATCAATTGCTTCTGAGACCAAAAGTAGGCGATGCAAAAAGTGACAAAGGAAAAAGCAATAAGAAGTGTAGCCCAAATAAAATCAACATTGCTAAAGGATGCAACTAAGATTCCAAAAATAAAGGCAACTGTTATTCGGCTTAAAGGAAATTGAATGGCGTTCACGCCCCTAAAGTATTCAATTCTAATGAATAAGCCAAATAAATTACTCTAAAATTCGGTTGGCTTGCGCAAAGTTCTTTCCGTAGTACGTTTCTTTGGTTGAAGATACAATAACTCCTTTTTGAGTAGAAGAATGGATGAATTTTATTTCGTCGTCTGTGACTTCAGTGACCATTCCAACGTGATTGATCACGCTTTTCCCGTTGGTTCTGAAGAAAATCAGATCGCCTTTTCGGATGTCATCTTCATCTAAGATTCTACCAATTTTCGCCATATCTATAGAGGAACGCGGCAAGGTAATATCAAATTTTTTAAATGTGCTATACATCAAACCCGAGCAGTCAAAGCCATCACTAGTTGTGCCACCAGCTTTGTATTTGGTCCCCAAGTTTTCTGAAGCAGTATTAATCAACTGCTTAACCATATAACTTGAATCATCTACACTGATCACATAATCATCGTCGTTCTTATCGTTGATTCGATTCCCAACGACTGCTTTCTTAGGCTCTTTTTTACTTTGTTGTGCTCGCGCTTTTTCCGCTATTTTTTTATTTTCAGGGAAGCGGTATATACCTCGTTTCATCGCTTCGGATTTGGAGGTAATTATACTAGAAGTTGGTTTACAGCTGACCAAGAGCACAAGAATGATGAGAGCAGATAAAATTGATTTCAAAGGATTTCTTTTAAATGGATAATTATTGATAACACTATTTCGAGAGGCTTCGTACAATAAGTTGCGCAGTTTTCTTACTGGCACCGACGCCACCTAATTTTTCTTCTAATGATGAATAATTGGCGATAAGCTCATTTCTGTGCGTGGGATCAAGGATTTTTTGTAATTCTATTCGAATATTTTTTGGGTTGCATTTTTCTTGAATTAACTCAGTGACTACTTCTTGATCCATAATTAAATTCACTAAAGAAATATATTTCAAAGTAATGATGCGTTTGGCAATCTGATACGACGCCCAACTGCCTTTATAACAAACCACTTCAGGAACTTTAAACAACGCAGTTTCCAACGTGGCTGTTCCCGACGTAACCAAAGCAGCTGTTGCATGGCTCAGGAGTTCGTAGGTTTTGTTCGAGATAAAATGTACGTTCTTCGATTTCAAAAAAGGAAGATAGAAGGCATAATCTTGACTTGGAGCTCCAGCAATTACAAATTGATAATCCTCAAAGTCACCAACCACGCTTAACATTACGGAAAGCATCTTGCTAATTTCTTGCTTGCGACTGCCTGGCAACAAAGCAATGATGGGCTTGTCTTCTAACTTGTTTTCTCTGATAAAGTCTTGGCGTGAAATTACAGTTTGATTGTGAATCGCATCAATGAGTGGGTGACCAACAAAGGTTACTGGAAAGTGATGTTTCACTTCATAGAATTCTTTTTCAAATGGTAATATGACATACAAATAGTCAAAATCTCTCTTTACTGCGGCAATTCGGTTTTCTTTCCAAGCCCAGATTTGCGGTGAAATGTAATAATGAGTTGGAATTCCTTGTTCTTTTGCCCATTTGGCAATTCGCATATTAAATCCAGGATAGTCTATAAAAATGATGGCGTCAGGCTGAAAGGTTGCGATGTCTTTTTTACAAAACTTGATATTATTGAAGATGGTTTTCAAATTAAATAGCACTTCAACAAATCCCATAAAAGCCAATTCTCGGTAGTGTTTTACGAGCGTGCCGCCAACACTTTGCATCAAGTCGCCACCCCAAAAACGAATTTCTGCTTTTGGATCTTCTTCCAAAAGTGCTTTCATCAAGTTGGATCCGTGTAAATCTCCCGATGCTTCTCCAGCAATAATGTAGTATTTCATTTTTAAACAAAAAGCGTTATTATTGTCAGTAAAATCAACCCCAAAATCACGCCTCGTGCCATGATGTCTTTATGTTTCTTTAGCAAAACAAAAAATAGAATAAGGTTTAATATGGCTCCCAGAGTTATTATTTTACCCAATAACCCATTGGCTTTATAAAATTCTAAACCACGGTAAAAATCCATTCCCGTAAAAAGTTCAATAAAAACAAAACTTCCGATACCACAGGTCACCAGCGATAGTAATACACCAACAATCAAATCTCTAGTTTTCATAGTTTATTTTATCAATTATCAGTTATCACCGGAGGCAAAGCCGAACTGTATGGAGCGTAGCGGAATAAATTATCAATTATTTTCCATTTAAATCCCACGTATTCAATTGTTGAATGGCATGATGCGCGGTCATATCAAACTGAACGGGAACCACCGAGACATAACCTTGTTCTAATGCCCATTCATCCGTGTCTTCGCCCTTATCTTCGTTGATAAATTCGCCTGTCAACCAATAATAATCTTTTCCTTGCGGTGTTTTTCTTTTGTCAAATTTTTCCATCCAAATCGCTTTGGCTTGTCGAC
>CALPOS020000069.1 GCA_943325255.2 Sphingobacterium thalpophilum | reverse complement strand
GGTACACTGGAATCTTGGGTAAAGGAAATGTAGATGTAGCTTACAACATTGCCGATGCAATCAACAAAATTGGATTTGGATTGGTAATTTACAGCTTAGCAGTGAAATCACAGAATGACTAAATAAAACCGTCTTTCTTTATATATTAAAACCAGACTAGCGATATTCTGGTTTTTTTATGTCTTGTTAAAAAGCAAATACATTTCATTAATTTTTGTAATTTTCCCCAACAAAAATGTCATCATGAAAAAAAGCATTCTGTTACTTACTATTCTCTTTACTTTAACTTCGACTTTTGGACAGAAAAAGAAAGCATCAAAATCTGCAGATTCTTCTGCTTTGGTAAAGGTTAACAATCTGTCCGTTGTGTTAGTTCAAAATAACCTCTACTTATTTATTGAAAATAAAGGTGCAAAAAAAGACACCATTTTACTTAAGAAGTACAATATAAAAGGCAATCCAACCGACTGTAAAATAACGGCTTTTACAACAAAAGGAACGACTTTAAATTTGATTTCTTGGTCCGAAACTGCGGTTACTGAATCGAAGGAAAAAACGGAGAATAAAACCATGAAGTACAATGAAATTTGGAATGTCAAAACCAAAAGTAAAGCCTTCTCAAACCTGCAAACCACGACTAAAGTTAAAGAAATTCAATATCTCGATAAATTGAAAAACGCGTCGCAAACGGTTGATAAAATTCGAAACGAAGGACTCGCTTTTACGTTAACCAAAGAAGGCGACGTCTATTTGAAAAATAAAACACAAGAAAACACTTTAAGCTATAATGCGTCGAGTAATGTGTATCAGAATTTGAAGGATCTTGTGAAGAAGAAGTAGTTGGACACGCTGTGCTGAAGACACGCCCTTTGGGCTGCAGACACGCCTGCGCTTTTAGACACGCCCTGCGGGCTTTAGATACGGCTACGCCTAATGACATAAACAAAAAAGAGGCTTCGAATTGAAGCCTCTTTTTATTATTTTAACGGATACAAATTGTATTTTCTTGTTAATCCCATTACGTCAATAGCGTATCGTTTCCAAAGGCGCAGCCGAGTCTCTAGCGAAGCGTGTCTAAAGCGAAGCGTGTCTAAAGGCGTAGCCGTGTCTAAAGCGCAGCATGTCTCTAATTCACCCTAATCTCAAACATCTTATCCCAATTCTTCCCCGTAACAAAGATTGTTTTGGTTTTGGGGTTGTACGCAATTCCATTCAGCACTTCCGCACCAGAAAATTTAATCTTACTTCGCAATCCAGCTAAATTCAAAACGCCTTCTACCGCACCAGTTGTCGGATTAATCACCGCAATTGCATCTTTCTGCCAAATGTTGCCATAGATTTTTCCGTCAATCCATTCAAGTTCGTTGATGCTTTTGATTTTATTGGTATTCGTATACACATTGATGTAATCTTCCATTTTTTGCGTCTCTGGATTCATCTTCCAAATCTTCTCCGTTCCGTCCGATTGATAAATGTGTTTGCCATCATTAGTCATTCCCCAACCTTCAATCGGCTTGTCATACGGAAATGTTTTAATTTGTTTTAAAGTATTGGCATCGTAAATAAATCCAACATTCGATTGCCAAGTCAATTGGAAAATTTTGTTGTTGATGACCGTAATTCCTTCTCCAAAATGATCCGGATTGTCCATATTCACTTGCTTGAATACTTTTCCAGTTTTGTAATCGTATTTTCTAAAATGTGATGCGCCTTTTTGACCAGTGCTCTCTATCAAAGTGTCTCTAAAAAATTCAAATCCTTCTGTAAAAGCCAAGGTATCATGCGGAAATGTATTGACGATCGTGTAGTTGAGCAATTTTGGTTCAATATCCGAAACGACTTCAATGCGCGACGTCGTTTCTACATTCTCTCCTTCAAAATAAACCAAAGCTTTCAGGTTTTGATAACCAAGCTTTTTGTCATTCAAAGGCAAAATTACTTTTTCGCTTCCTGTTTTCGAGGCGATTTTCACATCGTTAGCGTAGTAAATAATACTGTCAATTTTCTTGTTTTGTGGATTTAACACAGACAAAGTTGCTGTTTCATTGGGTTGATACACTTCTTTAAATGCCGCCGCATCAAAACTAAAAAGACTTTCATTATCTTTTTTAGAACTTCCGCAAGAAGCCGCCAAGGACGCTAATAAAATGAGCAATAGGGAGTTATAATTTTTCATCAATACAATTTTATAAATGCAATATACAATAGTAATTTATATGTCCAATTCCGTTTGCGAAAATACAAAAAGATTGTATATTTGCGGCGGCAAGTCCTACACGACCAGCTCCTGCAAAATCCTCCAGGATGGGAACATAGCAAAGGTATGTGGTTGAGCGGTGCGATGTAGGTCGCTTGCCATTTTTTAATCTTCCTTTATGGAGGATTTTTTTTTTGATTTTTTTAAGGAGCCGGGAACCTGCTATCCGCTATAGTCCTCACTGCGTTCCGGGCTGCCGCTTCTATCAGGGCTAGGGCAGAAGGTAAGATTGTAGGACTTTAGGATTATAAGAAGAGAACCAGTGTCGTGAAATCTTACAGATTAATAATCCAAAAATCTAAAAAATACTATCTTTACCCTCAAACGGTCTTACAGTCTTATAATCTCAAAATCTTATAGTCAAAAAATGAAATCAATTGTAATCGCATTCTTATTCATCACGACAATTTCCTTCGCCCAAACCGACGTGAAGGCACAATACCAAACTTTTGCCGCAGACTTTGAAGCCTATAGCAACAATCCTGAAGTCGCTTCTGAAAATAGTACACTAAAACCCGGCCCATGTGGACAATATAATCTCAAGTTTATGGTCACAGGACAAGGGGAAAAACAAGTAGTCAATACACCACCAGCGCGAAAATTGTGTTTCGATTTGAACCGCTATGATAAAGCAAAAAACCCAGAACTTTCAAAAGATTGGGAATACGAAATTAAACCAATTGGAGATCGATTCTATACCATTCGTGCTACCAAAAAAGGAGCAGAAGACAAGCAAGAAATGTATTATTACGAACGAAAAAAGTAGGACTGTAGGACGCCAATAAGTTATACCAAATTAAAAGTAAAGAACATTCTTATAGTCTCTCAATCTTATAGTCTTACAATCTCATAATCTTAAAATCCAATGAACAAAGTCGTTCTCATCACCGGCGCTTCCTCAGGCATCGGCAAAGCCATCGGCGAATTCCTACATCAAAAAGGATTCGTGGTCTACGGCACCAGTCGAAATCCGGAGAAAATTACAAACTCTGTTTTTCCATTGATTGCGTTAGAGGTGCGAAATTCGGAGAGTATTCAAGCTGCCGTGGCTAAAGTCATCGCTATTTCAGGTAGATTGGACATACTCATTAATAATGCTGGGATTGGCATTACAGGTCCGTTAGAAGAAATTCCATTAGCCGAAATCAAAGCGAATTTTGATACGAATTTTTTCGGACCGATTGCCGTGATGCAAGCCGTTTTGCCTCAGATGCGCATTCAGCAATCTGGACTAATTATCAATATTTCATCCATAGCGGGTTATATGGGATTGCCTTATCGCAGTGTTTATTCGGCCTCGAAAGGCGCGTTAAGTCTAGTTACCGAAGCCTTACGCATGGAAGTAAAATCTTTCGGGATTCAAATTACAGATGTGGCGCCTGGAGACTTTGCCACAAATATCGCTTCGGGTCGTTATCATGCGCCAAGTAAAAGTTCGGCTTATGAAAAACCATACGCTGCCACCTTAAAAATGATGGATGAGCACGTCGATTTTGGAAGCAATCCCATAGAAATGGCAGAAGCGATTTATGCTATTATCCAGAATCCAAATCCAAAAGTGCATTATAGAGTGGGACTTTTTCTACAGAAGTTCTCGATTGTTTTAAAGAAAATTCTGCCGGATAAAGTCTATGAAAAGATGTTGATGGATCATTATAAGCTATGAGTTGCTGAGGTACTGAGCAGTTGAGTAAAGATCTCAGGAACTTAGAAACTCAGGTACTCAGAAACTTAAAAAATAAGTTGTAATTTTACGCCCGCGTTAAATTTGATATTAAGAGGAGGAAGTCCAGTGGACTTCAGGTATTTTTTTGATATTGAACTTATAGAAAAAAACTAATTTTTAACTTATACCGCGTTAGGGATAGGAGCAAGTGCCGTGAACTGCGGACAGCCTGACCCGGAGTTTACGGAGGGAAACGCCCAATCGATTAAACATATCAACGATTAAACAAATTAACGAATCCACAAATAAACAGTATCCTATGAAATTTTTTATTGACACCGCCAACTTAAACGAAATCAAAGAAGCACAATCGCTCGGAATTTTAGATGGCGTGACTACGAATCCGTCATTGATGGCGAAAGAAGGCATCACGGGCAAGAATAATATTTTGAAGCATTATGTGGATATCTGCAACATTGTGGATGGTGATGTGAGTGCCGAGGTTATTGCAACCGATTTTGACGGAATGGTTCGTGAAGGCGAGGAACTTTCAGAATTGCATGAGCAAATCGTTGTAAAATTGCCGATGACCAAAGATGGTGTAAAGGCTTGTAAATACTTCTCTGACAAGGGAATTCGTACCAACGTAACTTTGGTTTTTTCTGCAGGTCAAGCATTATTAGCGGCCAAAGCAGGAGCGACGTATGTTTCTCCATTTATTGGTCGATTGGATGATATTTCAACAGATGGTTTGATTTTGATTGAGGAAATCCGTTTGATCTATGATAACTATGGGTTTGAAACAGAAATTCTTGCGGCTTCAGTGCGTCATACCATGCACATCGTGAATTGCGCTAAATTAGGAGCAGATGTCATGACAGGACCACTTTCTGCGATTTTAGGATTGTTAAAACATCCATTGACAGATAACGGATTGGCGCAGTTTTTAGCGGATTACGCGAAGGGAAACCAATAAATGGTTGTTAGTTGTCAGTTGACAGTTAGACTATACTTGAATAGAAAAAGCGGTTCCAATCGGGAGCCGCTTTTTTAATTATCAATTGTTAATTATCAATTGACTACAGTTCTTTCTCAAAATTGACGTCGAACAAATTGGTGAACGCATTTTTGATTGCGCCATTTTGATCGAGAACAATTGTGCGGTGTACTTTCATAATCGCCCAATTGGCTTTGAGGTCTTCGAAATTGGTACAACGGTATTCAGTGATTCCATCATATTTCAGTTCTTTCAATTTGGCTTTCCAGAGCTCTTGATCATTGTCGAGGTTGATTCCAATAAACTGGTAATCTGGATGCAGTGCTTTCAACGCTAGGATTTTCTTGTGGGCAGCAAGCATATGCGACGATAAATTTTCCGTCCACAGAAAAATGACCGTTTTCTTTTTTGCAATATTATCAGAAGAAATCAAATGGTTGTTTACATCGACCAGTTCTACTTTTGGCAGCGAAGTTCCAATTTTCAGCATTTGAATTGCTGTACCGATTTTTAAAATTTCATTTTTCTTACTCTTGTCTGTGGAATATTTGTGGTAAGTATCGAGGAAAATTTTATTGTTGACCATATTTTGATCTTCAAGCAAATATGTAAAAGCGATATTGTTAAGGATAAGATTTTTTACCGCTTTATTTTTGATAAGGCTATCTGCAAAATTGAGCTTGTTGATATTGGTTCGCAATGCTAAGTCTAACGGCGTATAGTGATTGTGGTAATGTATCGTCGACATATTATTGAGCATATACGTTAGATAGGTCACAAAGGGAGAAAAACTGCAAAGTTGAATATCATTGTAGTCGATGGTTTTTCGGTAATCATAAAAATTAGAGGGAAGATTTTCAATAATATCTTCGCCAGTGCGCATCATATGAGCCGTTGGATACATCTCTTTTTTTGCATAGTGATGAAAATCTAGAGACGCTTTTGCATATTTGTCGAAACCTTCATTCCACTTGATGGCCTCTTTTTTCGTGTTGTAAAACTTCTTTTTCGATGCGTAAGAAGAGTCGATGTTTTTGGTGAAATCTGAAATAGAATAATCGAAGGCATCGAATAACTTACTACGATCGTCTTCATTTTTCATGTACATTTCCATCAAGAAATTATTCTTTTGATCGCCTCGGCCGCAGAAAATAATCGAGTTATCGAAGTCTTTTGCATTGATGCGAACCATGATGCTATCATTCTTTTCGAAATAAACGTATTGGTACTCTGGTTCGTTTTTGAAGGTATATAATCCGGGCGTTAACGAGTCAAATTTGATAAAAAAACGATTGTTCTCATCAATTTTGGCACTGTCTATAACTTCTGAATTCCGGCAAAAAAGAATGTATGGATTGTTAGGATTGGTAACTTCTCCTCCAAAATACGCACTATAATTATCGCCTTTGTAGGCTTTGTCGCAAGAACAAAACAAGGTTAAGGCTGAAGCGGTAAGCAGAAGAAATGTATGTAGTTTGGTGCTATACATGGAAACTAAGCTAGTGTACAAAAATATTCAGTTGCGTCGAGTTATTCTGTTAATACAGCGTTAAATAAAAACTGCCATTTTTATTGGCTTTAGAACTTCATTATCAGTCCTATTTTTATACTTTTGCAAGAAATTTTATAAAACAGTTTTCATGTTAACAGTTAATAATTTATCGGTACAATTTGGAAAGAGAATCCTATTTGATGAGGTCAATACGACCTTCACGCACGGGAATATTTATGGTGTTATTGGAGCCAATGGAGCTGGAAAATCAACATTCTTGAAAATCATCGCGGGCGATATCGATCCAACTTCAGGTCACATTCACCTTGAACCTGGTAAAAGGATGTCGGTATTGAATCAGAACCATAATATGTTTGATGAACATACGGTTTTGGAAACGGTGTTGATGGGAAACAAAATCTTATACGCGGTAAAGAAGGAAATGGATGAATTATACCTAGATTATAATGATGCCAATGCGGATAGAATTGGAGAGTTGCAAGTGCAATTTGAGGAAATGAATGGTTGGAATGCTGATTCTGACGCCGCTTCGATGTTATCAAATTTGGGCATTACCGAAGACAATCACTATACTTTAATGGGAGATTTAGATGGAAAGCTGAAAGTTCGTGTCTTATTAGCACAAGCCTTATTCGGAAATCCCGATGTATTGATTATGGATGAGCCGACCAACGACCTTGATTTTGAAACCATCGCTTGGTTAGAGAATTTCCTAGCCAATTATGAAAATACAGTAATTGTTGTTTCGCACGACCGTCACTTTTTAGATGCGGTTTGTACGCATATTTCGGATATCGATTTTGGTAAAATCAACCATTATTCTGGGAATTATACTTTTTGGTATGAGTCATCGCAATTAGCAGCAAAGCAAAGAGCGCAGCAAAACAAAAAGGCGGAAGAAAAGAAGCAGGAATTGGAAGAATTTATTCGACGTTTTAGTGCGAATGTCGCCAAATCGAAACAAGCGACTTCCAGAAAGAAGATGATTAGTAAGTTGAATATTTCCGAAATCAAACCATCAAGTCGTCGTTATCCAGCGATTATATTTGACCAAGAAAGAGAAGCCGGCGATCAGATTTTGAATGTGGAAAACTTAAGCGCTTCGGTTGAAGGAGACTCGAGCGGTGGCGAACAGGCGAAGCAAACGTTGTTTTCTGGCGTCGACTTGAATATGGCGAAAGGCGATAAGATTGTTTTGTTTTCTAAAGATTCTAGAGCAACTACTGCGTTTTATGAGATTCTAAACGGAAACCAAAAAGCAGATTCTGGTACATTCGATTGGGGAATTACAACCAATCAAGCGTATTTGCCACTTGACAACCATTCTTTTTTTGAAAACGACTACACTTTAGTCGATTGGTTGCGTCAATGGGCGAAAACAGAAGAAGAACGTGAAGAAGTAAATATTCGTGGGTTTTTAGGCAAGATGATTTTTTCTGGCGAAGAAGCGTTGAAAACAAGTCGCGTCTTGTCCGGAGGAGAAAAAGTGCGATGCATGTTGTCACGAATGATGATGGAACGCGCGAATGTGCTGATGTTGGACGAACCGACGAATCACTTGGATTTGGAATCGATTACCGCTTTCAATAATTCATTGAAGAATTTTAAGGGTTCTGTTATTTTCACAACACATGATCACGAGTTTGCGCAAACTGTTGGAAATAGGGTAGTGGAGTTGACGCCAAAAGGAGCAATTGATAGATATATGACTTTCGATGATTATTTGGATGACGAGAAAGTGCAGGAATTGCGCGTAAAGATGTATTCATAAAAGCAAATAACCGTTTCAATTTTGAAGCGGTTTTTTTATACAACATCCACAGCAAATTAAATAAAAACGTATTTTTACAAACCAAACGCGGTAAAGTATGAGTCAAAAAATATTACTCACCTCAAAAGAAGTCGATATCATATTGCATCGTTTGGCTTGTCAATTGATCGAGAAACACCTTGATTTTTCGGATACTATTCTAATTGGAATTCAACCACGAGGTATTTATTTGGCGGAACGATTAAAATCAATGCTCGAAAAAGAATACCAGATTGCAGACATTTCTTTGGGTTTTTTAGACATTACCTTTTTCAGAGACGACTTTAGAAGAACAGAAAAACCGCTTGAAGCCAATCGGACACAAATAGATTGTATTGTAGAAGACAAAAAGGTCATCTTTATCGACGATGTCTTGTATACAGGAAGAAGTATTCGCTCTGCATTAACCGCCATTCAATCCTTCGGAAGACCTTCAGAAATAGAATTACTGGTGTTAATAGATCGTCGATTTAGTCGACATTTACCCATTCAACCCGATTATCGCGGTCGACAAGTAGATGCAATCAACAACGAGAAAGTCAAAGTATGCTGGAAGGAACAAGACGGAGAGGACGCCGTTTATTTAGTGCCAACAACCAGCAACCAACAACCAACAAATTAAGAAGATGGGCGAGTTAAGTGTCAATCATTTACTAGGAATAAAGTACCTTAAACCTGAGGATATTCAACTTATTTTTGAAACGGCGGATCATTTTAAGGAAGTGATTAATCGTCCAATAAAGAAAGTTCCCTCGCTTCGAGACATCACCATCGCCAATATCTTTTTTGAAAATAGTACAAGAACAAAGCTTTCTTTTGAATTAGCCCAGAAAAGACTATCAGCCGATGTTATCAGTTTTTCTGCTGCACAATCATCGGTAAAAAAAGGAGAAACGTTGATTGATACGGTCAATAATATTTTGGCGATGAAAGTGGATATGGTCGTCATGAGACATGCCAATCCTGGAGCAGCGTACTTTCTATCACAAAATGTAAAGGCAAGTATTATCAATGCGGGAGATGGTGCGCATGAACATCCAACTCAAGGATTACTCGACAGTTATTCCATTCGTGAAAAATTAGGCGATGTTGCAGGGAAAAAGGTCGTTATTGTTGGAGATATATTGCACTCGAGAGTGGCGCTTTCCAACATTTATGCGTTGCAAATGCAAGGCGCTGAAGTGAAAGTTTGCGGCCCGAAGACGCTTATACCAAGATATATCGAATCACTAGGTGTGACGGTCGAATCGGATCTTCGAAAAGCATTAGAAT